>SLGC01000238.1 GCA_007123885.1 Bacteroidales bacterium
AATTAATCTGTAACTAACCGGAAAGTATGAAAACTTTAACGACAATTTTTTTACTCGCGGGAATATTGTTTACAACTGACGCCAGTACTCTCACGATCAGGGAAAACCAGTTCTATCCCAATGGTGAACAGTTCGGGATGTGGGGATTAAGTACACTCAGTGCTACCCGGAGTGATGCCTTAACCGGTAAATTGCCGGCTGCACTGGATGAATACCTGGATGTAGAACGGGTGCAACCTTATGCCGGGAATCCGTTCTACCTCGCCTGGGGCGATACCCCGGTTTTCCCATTGGGGCCGACAGGCTACCATGCCTGGACCCCGATCAGCAGGCCGGGAACTGTAGATTCACATGAACAATTATATCGCCTTTCACGAGTGATTGACAGGATCGGAAGCCCCCATGTGGTTGGGTTTGTCCGCTGCCTTCCCTATGATCCGAATAATCATATGCACGATGGGGAGGTCGTAAGGGTATTGCAACCCTGGGTCAGGATGGAAGACGGGCGTTATGACCTGAGGCGGTTCGAGCCCGAATGGGAGAAGCGCCTTAAGGACTACCTTGATCTTGCACTTGATCTGCGCATCGTTGTATCGCTGGAAGTATGGGACGACTGGTCGATATCAAGGGGAGTTGGAGGGGCATGGGATCCCGGTCCCTTGGGAGCATGGAATATTCATCCGTTCAATCCCCGGAATAATATAAACTATGACAGCAAGGTTCTACCCGAGACTACAACTGAATGTAATGCCCCCTTTTACAGAACCATTCCTTCGCATTCAAATATTACCCAAGCCCTGGACCTTCAGAAGCATTATGTGGATCACCTGCTGAGTATTGTCTCAGATTACCCCAATGTATTAATAAACATTTCCAACGAAAGCCGTGCAAACCTGGAATGGAGCAGGTTCTGGGCGGAATATATCCGAGAAAGGATACCCCCGATGATGATAGGTGAGATGCCCTCGACAAACAGGAAAGATGGCGGGGGTGAATGTGAATACCTGTTTAACCCGATGACCCTTTCCACTGATCCCCACTATGATTATGTTGATATCGCCCAGGCCGTGTCAGGTCACGAGTTCGGCGGTAATGCACGGCGACAGGCACTTGAAGGAAGCAGTCGGATTGCAGGGTACCGTGCCGCGATGAAAGAGGCCGGAACAGAGCGTCCGCTGATTGTCTCAAAGGATTATACCCGCGGTCCGGATGGCGGTGCTATCGTTTCATGGAGCAGGTTTGTCGGAGGCGCTGCCTCAGCCAGGTTCCACAGGCCTGCCGGAGATCATCCGGAATCTGTAATTATTTTCCAGCATGAGCTGGCCGGCAATCTGGGAAGGTTCATTGCCCGGGTACCATTCTGGCAGATGGATATGCATCCCGGTGTGATAAATGTTTTGCCCACCGGGGCGGGGGCCAATGTGCTGGCTGATCTGGACAGCCATTATGTGATCCAGCTGCTTGGAGGGGATGAAGGAGAGAAACTGGGATTGAAGATATCCCCCGGGAACTGGACTGTCAGCTGGATCGATCCGGCTACGGGAACAGAATTTGCCAATTATGAGGCTAAAGTTAATTCAAATGCCCTGGAGCTGGATATCCGGGGAGAATTAGATCACCGGATAATCTATATCACAAAAAATTAGGGCAGGCTGAAATGCTTTTTAAAACATCGGTTGCGGAAAGCGGTTTATTCATTCCTTAATATGGCCGCCATACCGGTCTTTTTGATCATCAGGTTTGCAACAAGAAGTATCCAAAGGATCCCGTTCATAAGGATAACCGATACGATGATCATTGTGAATGACATATTTCCGCTTCCGGATGCAAGAGAAGGGAAAGCAGCTATAAGGGCAGGAAGCAGGCCGGCCGCCAGTCCGGCAACAAGCAGTACGAGGTATTCCCTGAAGATCATCATGAATATCTGATCCCGCCGGTAACCAAGAGCAGTGAAAAGGGCGATCTCGCTCTTTCTTTCCATGATGCTTCTTGCCATTACCACCGCCAGTCCGCCGACACCTATCAATACCCCCAGTGCCCCCAGCATCAGGAAAATGGCCAGATAGGTATTTTCAACAGAATTGAATTCATTGAGCCGGGCCGCCGTTGTTTCCATTTCCCATCCATGGTCACGGAAAATGAATTCCAGGTCCCGGCTGATCTCTTCACCGGATCCGTGTTCCGTGCCGACAAGGAAAAAAGTGCTTCCGCTGGCGGTGGGGAAGTGTTTCAGGAAATTATCTTCCGCGATGATGACATTGCCCTGGAAAACAGAATTCGCCAGTCCCCCGACAAGCAGCAGTTTAAGGTCCCTGCCCATCTCATCCGTATAGGTAAGGGTATCGCCAACCTTTTTTCCCATGCCCCACTGTATCACTGCCTGATCGGCAATTGCCGGGATCACCCCGGTGATTTCCGTGTTGAGGCTTTCCCAGGGGTTGTCCCTGTCGAGCCACCGGGTGGTTGTTGCGAAACTGAACCTGCCGCGCAGCAATGAAGGATCGACCGAGAGTATCCTTGGATTCGGGACTTCGTTAAGATTAAGACAGCTGGCATCATCGGCATAGCTGGACATAAACTGTAAAAAATTAAGCTCCGGCGGAATATTAAGATCCATCCGGACCTCGTCTGTATTAAGGTTGTAAAGCACCGGTACGGTAGCCCCGGCAATAAAGCTGAACCCTCCCGTTCCGCTTTCCGGCAGGTTTTCACCCCGGGCCGCATCCTTCCGGTGCGAACCTGTTGCAACTACAACAAAAATCCCCAGGGCCAGCAATATAATGACCGAGAGGCTGCGCACCTGATTCCTGGCAAGGTTCTTTATTCCCAGTCTTGTCGTGCTGATACTGCTGTGCCCGGTTCTTTCCAGCCGGTTCAGCAGCACCCGGGCAGCAAGCATGAAAGAAAGGAGCAGGAGCCCTCCGCTGATCACAAATATTGCCGGGTTGGCATAGATGCCCGCCCTCAACTGCCAGAGAAGCATAAGTATTGCAGAAGCTCCGGGAAGTGCTGCTGCTGCAGGGGATAAAAGAAGCCCGGCCATTTTACTCCTAACCCCGGCCCTCTTTTCCTTAATTTTACTCTGGTCGTCCGGGTTGATGCCCGAAGAGCCGGTATTTCCATGGGCCATTACAGGATGCTGCTCGTTCCCCCCGGGCATGATGCTCTCCTGCTTGTTTGGCTGAACCATGATTTTGCCTTGCTTCCCTCCCTGAAGCATAAACCGGTTGATCCCCAAAATTATCACACCTGAAGCCACGATAAGACCAGTTGCAAACCCTGCAAATAATGCGGATGGTTTTACCCTCATCTCAAGAAGGTCGGTGCGGACTATATCCTGCCATATTTCAGAAAGTGCATAGTGCACGCCCCATGCGTACGCCACCGCAAGAAGCAGGCCCGCAAACGATCCGGTCAATGCCACAACCATACCCTCGCCGAGATATATCTTCCTTATAAGCTTCCGTGGATAGCCAAGTGATGAAAACAGCTTTATCTGATCGCCCCTTTTTTCAATGTTGAAGAGCATAAGCAGGAAAAACAGCATCAGACCTGCAAGCATTACAAAGAAACCGAGTCCCAGAAACAGCATCCTGAAATCCACGCCCCTGGCTGCAGAATTCAATCCCTGTTCCCTTAACTCATTGACAACAAATCCGAGAGCATGGGGATCGATGGTATTTGCTATCATTCTGCCTGCTTCTTCCGGTCCGCCCGCCGGGTCCGGCAGCCAGACGGATGTGAGGTTGCCGAACCTGTTGGTCCACAGTTGCCTGCCCTGTTCGATTGATATGTATGCCCTTGGTGTTCCGCGGTAAGCTTGCCAGTAATCTTCATCCTTATCCCTTATCCGGTCAAGTACTATTGGAACCCCGGCATCCCAGTCCCTGCAGTTCCCGGCATCGGAAAGTCCCGGCAGGAAAGGCATCAGCACACTGTCGGCCACTGCCTGGTCCATTTCAATGATCCCTGTTACCACCAGCCGGGTTTTCTTCTCTGTCAATTCCCTTCGGGTGCCCGTTTCCCAGTATCGAACCGTTATGGAGTCGCCCGTGCCGGCCTCAATATCATCCGCCAGCCAGCGGTTTATTATTATTTCACCAGGGTTGAGGTTTTTCCTGCTGTCAGCTGTAATAAAACTGTAGGGGCTGCTTGTTTCACCTTTTTCCACAGAAGTGACAAAATAGGTAAGAAATTCCAGGCGGCCAGGGAAAAGGTTTGCCAGTTGAGAGGAGACATGTTCATTGATAAACACCCGTCCGGAACTTACCTCCGTCATAGCTGCTCCGGGCAGACTTCTTAAAGTCAGGTTGGCATCCCCGGGATGGAAGGACTCTTGCAGAAATGTTTCCAGGTCGGTCTTTGCCGCATCAGCATCGGCAATAAAGATGATGTTGGCCATTCCGTCAAGTTCCATAACCGTGTTAAGCCAGGAAATGTCGGCAAAAACGTTGTAGGGTGCACTTTGGGACATGCGCAGATTGAAACGGCCGTAATCTTCATTACCTGCAATTGCGGCTACCTGCACCCGGCGGGATACTATCTGTCCGGCATCCGATACAAGGGGAGTATTCATAGGGATCACTCCGGCTCTTTTCATGCGGAGCATAAAGAAGTCGCCTTCAGCGAGCTGCAGCCTGCGGGCCATATTCTCACTGATGATAACCTGGCCGGGTCCCGCTGCCTGGTAATCAAAGCCTGATCCTATAAGTGATCCGAAGCTTTCATCAATTCCCAGTACCTGGATCCTGTTGAGCCGCCGGGTCCCCCCTTCGGCAGCCGCCATCCCTTCGGCCACCAGTCCCGCCGACACAGCCCTCCCGCCTGAATTTCCAAACCTGTCCGCAAGCTGGATTGTAAAAAGCCTTTCACCGGCGGTCACCGAATGGGTGATATTACCAAGCCGCATCCTGACTGCCTTTTCCAGTGAATGGCTCAGGGAATCGCCAATGATAAAGGCACCTGCTATAACGGCAGTTGCAATGGCAATGCCAAGGGAGGCCATCAGGTTTCCCTTCAAATAGTGTATAAATGATCTGGTTATCAGTCGGCGCAAATCCATCTCAGTTCGTTTTCCTTTTTTCACCTTCCTTTTCTTTCTTCCGGCCCTCTGCCAGCTTTTTGCTCTTCTCAGCCTTGTCTCTTTTCCAGACTCTTCCGGCTTACTGTTTATTTTGATCCGTAATCCTGCTGTTTTCCGGTTCGTACAGAATAACCTTTCCCTCCTGCAGACGGTAGTTCCTGTCCATCCTGGCAGCAATTTCCATGGAATGTGTCACCATTATCATTGCGCTGTCATTTTTTTCTGTCAGCCTTACAAGCATTTCTATCAGCATCGATGCATTGCGGCTGTCAAGCGACCCGGTAGGCTCATCGGCCAGAACAAGCGAGGGATTGTTGATCAGGGCCCGCACCACTGCTGTCCGCTGACATTCACCGCCTGACAACTCCCCCGGCTTCTGGTGGCGTATATCCCACAGGCCTGTTTCCCTTAACAGCTCTTCTGCCCGCCCGGACACATCCTCTTTGCTGCTGTTTGCCGGAAGCGAGGGTATCATCACGTTTTCCCACAGTGTTAGTTGGGGCAGGAGATGGTGGAACTGGAAAATAAAACCTATATGCCTGTTTCGCAAAGTGGCCAATTCGGATGCTTTCATGCCGGAAACAGGATCCCCCCTGAAATATACTTCACCACTATCGGGAAGATCCAGTGTGCCGGCAATATTAAGCAGCGTTGTTTTTCCCGATCCTGAAGGACCGGTAATTGCTATCCTTTCGCCCTTTTCCACCGAAAGGGATGTGTCGTTCAACACTTCGCGAAGCACCCTTCCATAGCGGCTCCTGTATGATTTTGAGATATTGTGAATTTTAAGCAGCATTTACAGTCATATTACGGATGAACTTTCAATGGTCATCCATTATTCTTTTTTCCCTTTAAAATCCGCGGGACTGGCTGGTCCACAGCATGGCTTTCACTGCCGCACCCCGGACAAATTTAATACTTCAAATATATTGAAAAGATTATAGATGGTAAAACCTTATCAGCTCATTAGAAGCTGATGGACAGATAGAGATGATTATTTGATTTCCTTTATACTAATTTGAATAAGGATCGTAATTTTCGCTAATAACTCTTCTTACAGCTTCAAGATGTTGAAACCCATATTTCACGCATGGTAAAAGATAACTTCCTTCCACCCATTCATTCCAGGAGAAAAGAGTTATAAGATTTGGCTGGTCCGGACGCTCATCACAATAATTTTTTGCCTTCTGGAGAAATGCAGCAAAACTCTCGGGGGTTTTATTATAGTAGGTCACATGCTCTTTGCCCTTATGAGGAAATCTGGGCGTATCATCCCAGCCTATGGATACATTCGGGAAAACCGGGATATCAAATACTGAATCCATTCTATCTCTTTTTTCCATGGTTTCAGTCCCCAGTCTTAGATAATCTTCACCATGCCCCCAGTTATATTTCGTGATGCTGTTAATTCCTAAATGGTCAACTATTTCATTTACATTTTTACCTTCACTATTGACATTGCCAAGCAGGGTTGGTTCCATTCCTCCTCCAGGCCTGAATTGAATGTGTAGGCCGGGGAAACCTGCTTCCCGTGTTCTTTCCCTGAAATATTCGAGAGCATCTCTTGTTTGATCGAGTCCACCCAGGCCTCTCACCAGATTATCCGGGGAAAAGACATGAAACACGGGTTCACCATCAATCTTAAAATAATTGGACTTAATAAAATATTGATTAATTACCCTGTCTGCAACTTTTTCAAAATTCTCAAGGTTGACCGGACCCTCCCAGAGTATTGAGGTGTCATCACCATATTCATGGACATTCCAGTAATTCCTTCTGACATCATGATTTGCCCACATGACATAAAATTCCATCTTATCGTTGTTACTTGCTTTTAGAAACCCGTCGTTAAGTGCACTTTCAAGAAACGGCCCTTCATCAAACCAGTACCAATCGAATATAAAAACATTTACACCATGGTCTGTCGCTACATCAATCCATCTTTCCCATACCCCGGGATCATTATCCAATTCGTATCCCCATAAAGGGACCTTGGGTTGATAATGGCCGGGGAATCTAGGGTTTCCTTTCTTAATTACTTCCCATTCCCCAATTCCTTCAGGCCAGAGCATATCGCCAAAACGCTCATCATGATGGCATGACGGCCACACATAGGCAGCAACATAATATTTATCGGTAAGCTTATCACGGCCGGAATTCTGACCGCAGGAATTATTAATGATTGAAATTAAAAAGATCAAAAAAAGTAATTGGATATGACTGTACCTTTTTTTAAAGTTGTAATGTTTCATGGATTTTGTGTTAATTACAATAAATAATAGTTTGGGCATAACTTACCCTCTAATAACAAAGTGCAAATTCCCTGAGCTATCAGTGCATAAAAGTGTTTGCGTTAACTTTATCATTAAGGTTTTCCTTAAATAATTGTGCTATTGAACCAGGGGAAATTTATTGAAATTGATTTTGCCGAAACTGGCAAACCTTCAGACAGGATCCCGGGACAGCATAAAAGCTGAAGGATTTCTCTAATCCGAAACAAATATGGTGAAATCGCTCATCAATCCGTAATCAAACAGGTCATATTCCACCCCCGGGGGCTGGATGTCCGGAGCGCTTACAAAATCCCACGGTGTTGTTATGCCTCTCCTGGTAATATTATGGTGTGGCCCCATCAGGTTTTTATTGGAACCATATACTATTACATCAATTTTGTTACTGCCCTGGGTCAACAGGCCGGTGATCTCTGCCTGGTAAGGTGGCTGTTGTATTATTCCGGCATGTTGACCATTGACCAGTACTTCTGCAACAGTACCCTTCCACCGACCAAGCCGGACAACTGCCCTTCGGGGAGCTCCGGAAAAAGTCTGCTGCTTGGTATATTTTACTGCGCCGGAGTAGAAAGGAAATCCCTGCTCTTTCCATGATCCGAAAGATAAAGGGTTGCCGGGTACTATCTCCCAGCCTTTTTCAGCGCTTTCAAGCGAAAAATCGCCGGTTAGGTAGATTGGCTGCAGCTCTGCCAGCATGCTCATCGGCTTTACGGTAAGACTGATATAATTTTCTCCGGTATTGAGATATTGGCCAATACTGTACACGGCACACTCCCTGTCCAGAAACCATTCGCCTTCTATGGGCAATACCAGTGTATCATTTACCGAAACCTTGAATATTTCCGGTCTTTCAGCAACTGCATGAATAGAAAGGAGATCAACTCCCTCTGCTATTTGAAAATTATAAACGAATTCAAATCCTGTATCTTCCGGAAAATTATCAGCGTCAATAAGATCGGTACGAAATTGCACCGAGCGCATCCAGGGATTGTCGTCATAGCCGTAATGCTGCCATACCCTGTCACCGGCAGGGTAGTAAAACATATTGCCAAATGATCCGCCCTCAATGAAAAGTTCGCCGTAGTCAAGATTCATCATATTTGGTGACAGCGGTGTCACGGTGCTTTCCCTGGCTGCCACAATTATATTTGCATCCCGTTTTTTTATCTCTTCGGGAGCATCAATATTTCGATCTGTTATGAACAGCAATAATGAGCCTGCAGGTTTTATCGAAAAATCAATCCGGATATCGTCGCCATCATCTGAAAACGGGTAAGAATTAACAGTCCCGGTATGAGGATCGAGCTTTATCACCTGCCGGCCTTTTGTCATGAAATAACCTTCGGTAGTCTCTTCGGGTTCCGAATTGACAAGAAAAACCAGTTTGCCATCATCGAGAATCCTGGTATGATGGAGAAACCATTTTGATTCCATTGCCGACGGACTGAACCTGAGGTTTTTATTTTCAAAAAGATCATAAACATTTGCATCGGTAAAACAAGATGCCCGCATCCACTGGTCATTATAGCTGCTTATAAGGTTCTCAACCTCATCTGATCCTTCTCCGTCAACCCTTTCGGGGGAAGTAACCAATGAGACTACTTTTCCTCCTGATTCCAGGTATTGCTCAAGCAGATCGTAGGTTGAACGGTCTATATTTTCCATGCCGAACGGAAGAACCACCAGGTCATATTCAGGTTCCCCGACAATAAGGCGCCCCCCGCTTACGCGGCCCCAATCCTTTATTATATTTTCCGAACCCAGGTCATACTCTACTTTGTATTGTTCCAGTTTCTCAAGAAGAACATTAAACCTGTCGCCGATCTCATTAATGGTCCGGTTTGGGTTGTTGGATGAATAGTACATCCATGCACTGGTAGTGGGTTCAATTACAAGGATATTGTTTCTTTGTTTACCTGCCGACATAGAGACCGAAAGGCGCGCCCAGTAATCATTCTGGTAACCGTACAGATCCCACCAGGGCGTATGGTATGAGAAGGATTGAGGGTAATCTGTCTTTCTGTCACCCAGTATGGTCATGTAGGTCATATGCTGGTTCATGTAATTTACCCCCAGCACATACATCCAATCACCCAGCCTTTTCATATCCTCGAAGGTCAGTTCCCAGCCGGCGCCCCCGTAGGATTCCGACAGGGTCCTGATCCGCCCTGTCTGGTTCGCCGCACTTCTGAGTTCCTTCACATTCCTTATCCTTCCGAACTGATCAGGCCTTTCAGGACTATACATGGTATTGAACAGCAGGTCGATACCCGGCATCTGGTGCCAGGCGTACATGGCCATATTATCCCCTCCATGGTGGGGGCTCGGCCAGCCATGTTCCCAGTAATGGCCGGTCCATATCAGGTTCTGCTCTTCAGTATATTCGAACCAGGGTTTTGACCAGCGGTCAATAAACATCTGAAGCAGAACCTGAAAATAGTTATGCCTTACTCTTTTCCAGTCGCCGGTCTCTTCAAAAAGCGAGAGCAGATTATCCTGGAGCCTGTATCCCCATCGATTTTCGAATTCCTCATAGAGATCAGGAGTCCATTTCACGGCAGTCCTCCCTCCCGGGGGAGATATATTTGGTTCATCGGTAAATACTCCGGGTACCCGGTTTCCAAAATATTCACCGAATCTTTCCTGGTATCCCTGCATTGTTATTTCCATGAACTTTTCAGTTACCCCGGGATAGAGCAGGTCAACATAGGAGTAGCCTGCATACCACTTTGTCTGAGGGAATCTTACAAGCTCAAACATTATAAAGTCTCCGTTATCACCTGTCCTGGCGGCAGGATCGGAGATCTCAACCAGCTCCCCGCCATTTGATTCAAAATAATGCAGGAATGTGAGACCGGCGTCAGGCTGGAACCTGTCTGTTCTATGGATACGAAGGGCCTGCCCATGCTGGTATGAGTCAGGCATGTAATGGGGCACCAATCCCCCGGCAAAACCACTTGGATATGAATTTTCATCGTATATCCATACGTACATATCCAATTCTTCCGCCACCTCCATGGTATACCCGAACAGATTGAACCATTCGTCAGACAGGTACCCAGTTATCATTCCATAGCGGGGGTGCACGAATACTCCGCCAAATCCTTTATCCTTTAATTCTTCCATGGAATGTCTGATCTTTTCTTCGGTTAAAAGGTCATGCCATATCCAGAAGGGAGCAGAACGGTATTCGGAAGTCGGATCAGCAAAAACGGTAATCAGGCTGTCATAATCCATGATACCCGTTTCAAATTTATATTCAGGTTCGTGGGTTTTACAGGCTGAAGTTGCCAGGTAACAGATTAACAGGACAATCAGCAATGATCTGAAATTTTTAACCGGTTTCATGTTTGCAAAGTATTTGTTGAACCTGTGTTTCATGTGAATAAACTTTAGTTATAAGATTATAAATCATGCATATATATTTTTGCATTTAAGTTATTTTGGCATTGCATAGGGATGAATGTCACATCTGATCATATTACACATCGGGATTTTCATACATGTGAGATCGACCGAAGGTCAA
>SLGC01000136.1 GCA_007123885.1 Bacteroidales bacterium
CAAAGAAATACAAATAACCGACGCAGCCCACGCATTCCCCCGTTCTGCCCCTTAAAACAAATGTTTTCATCCCTGGAAAATACTTTTCCCCCACAGTTGCAAACTCGTCCCTCATGAAATTTAGCCACTCATCGAGCATAACTCCGGTCGCCAGCTTGTAATTTACAGTATGATGCCCCAGCAGGCTACCTGCCTTTAACACCACCGGTTCGGCAAGCTGCCCGGCTTCGGGCTCTGCCGGCCGTCGCGAATCGCATGCTATTGCCAGCATTAACATTGTTGCGATAAAAACCAGTTTTTTCATAACATTATAAGTTTTGGTTAATAAATATTTGCTGCTGGAATCCGCAGCACAGGTGTCAATTGACGGTAATCCGTTTTTTAGTACGTGGTTACATTTTATGATGTGGTCTATCGGCCGGGAAACTCTCCTGCTGTGCCAACGTGCTATTGCAAAATGCAATATGCAGAATCCAGAAAATCAGCAATAGATTTCTCATAACCAGGTAAATAAATTATGAACCATCCATTTCAATTAATTCATATACTGCAGGCGCATAGGATCCCGGGAGATTTGCAGGTACCAGTCATCATATCGGTTTGCGTGTGCGCAGTAGCGGATTACAAAACACTTGCCTGTCCGTTTAGCACAAAGTTTTTCAGAAGCACAGATCTTCGATTTACCACTTCACCCGCTATTGCCACATACACGCTGATATGCTTTCGCCTTTAAATTCCTTTATAATAATTAAAATGCTCACGAATAACTCTAAATTTCATCTTTTTTCTTGAACTAAAGCTTTATGAACCTCCTGTTCAAACATAAGATATAATCGGATGGCATCTTCATCTCCAGAGGGCAAAAATTGATGAAACGTAACAATGCCATAGCCATGATTCGGATTAATACTGAAGTACGTATTGTAAAGTCCCAACCAATATCCTGATCCTTTTCGATAATTGTCAAGCAACACTTCCGTATCATTTTCAAGAAAACCATAACCATGACCTTTAGCCAAAGCCCATGTAAGACTATGCCCGTCGGTGCTGTTTAATGCCCCTTCATCAGGATTAAACTCCTCTTCAGGTACGCTATGAGTCAGGTAAAAATTTTCCGATAACTCATTGTTAAAAAGCTTTTTAACAGTTTCTGAGCTCAGAATATATCCATCATCATAGGCACCATCGTTAAGTATGCAATGAATAAATTTCAAGTAATCATTCGGAGAACTGAACAATCCGCCTCCACCACTATATGACGTTACTTTTCTGATTGGTATTCGCCTATACTCACTAAACTCCGAGTCAGTCTTAATTCCATATGAAACTATTAAATGCTGCAAATCTTCTGGAACGTTGAACCAAGTAGAATGCATTTCCAAAGGCCCTGTTATATGGTCTCGAAAATAATTTTCCAGACTTTTACCACTCAATTTCTCAACAACTTTTCCAACCCAATCTGTACTTGTGCCATATCTCCATATCTCTCCTGGTTTATCCATTCTCGGTAAATCTTCAAACTGCCAACCTTCTTTATTGAAATTTTGAAGCCGTTTTTCAAGAAATTCATATCCGAACCCTGATGTATGGGTTAATAGATGTCTGAGCGTTATAATATCATCGCTTTCTATCAATTCTCCATCTTTGTTTAAAACCGGAATAGTAACCATTTCCGGCATCAGGTTATTTAATGGATCGTCAAGACCTATAAGACCTTGTTCTACTAGTTGCATTACGGCAACAGAGGTTATTGCTTTTGTCATCGATGCAATCCGGAAAATATGGTCTGCAGTCACTTTTTCTTCCTCACCCCATATAGCAGCGCCAAATGACATGGTTTCGGTTTTTTCATTTTTTGTTACATACCCAAAAACACTCGCTGGAATTGGTGATTGATCGAAAGTGGATTCAATAGCTTCATATCCGAATAATTTTTGTGCATAGGTTATACTTGGTGCCATTAACACAAAAATGATAAAGGTCGCGAGCGTAATTAGTTTTTTCATGACTATAGTTTATTAAGGTGAAGCATAACAGGTTGATTATGGTGCGAGACTTTGCTGAAATCATCCGACGATGCCTTCCGACCGCCGGTATGCCATTATTGAAGGTTGGTCCGGCCCCCGGGCGCTCAGATAAAAGAACTTGTCACAATAAACCGGGGGAAGACCCTTTTACTGAGAAATCAGAAACCGAAAAACTGAGAAGTAAAGGCTGAGAATTATGAGCTGTGAAGTGAGAAATGAGGCAGAGAAATCAGAATGCTAAAAACAATCCCAAATCCTATAATCAAATTACAAAAATATCTGAAATAAATCAAGTTTTCGCAGGATCTTTTTGCTTTCTAATGGAGCAAGGGGATTAAAGCGGATATATGCCGGCATACCGGGCTCCTTAAATGCACCGGCTCTATGCTGGTCGAGGAAGGAACCGACACTTTTTTCTGGGCTGCCGGCATTAATAATACTGTACTTGAATATTCTCAAAGGAAGTAAGAGGCATACAACCAGTTTATGCTTCTTATGCCGCTAACTGGTTGCGGATGGCAAAAAAAGTAGCTTCAAAGCTGGCTGCCCCTGTATACAATAAGTAAAGCTTGAATTATTATTTAATGAAATTTTTGCCTTTGCAAACAGGGCCTGGAGTATTGGTGATTTCATAGCTGAGTTAAATAATTGCGGGGTAAAGTTTTTTGTACTTCCGCATCTAGAGAAAACATATATTAGCGGTGCAGCTTTTTATGATGAAGGTAACCCCGAAATTATTTATGCCGGGCGGTATAAAAGAATTAATAATTTCTGGTTTGTTGCGCATGTATTATTTCATCTGGATAATCAAGCGCCTTTTATTCTTGATAACCTTACGGAGGAAAGCAAAGATAATGATAGAGAGCAGGAAGTCGATCGTATAGCATCATAAAAGCTACGATACACCGAGATACTTGAATATCTGAAGGACTCTTTAAAATATCTTGCCAGGTCGAAAATAGAATAATGCTCCCGGCATCTTAATGTCCACCCGGCAATATTATAGGAGCATTCGCATACAATGATACAATTTCATACAAGAATATTCACTTGTATATTGAAAATGTCATAGGAATGATACCGGATATCATAAAAAACTTGACTTGAATAAATTATTTTCATAATTTGTTGGAGCAAATAAATCATTGTTTAACTTAAATTGAATCTATCTCACTCTTCTCACTTTCTCTTTTCTCACCTCTCATTTTCAATGTTTTCATACTAATAAATCGTCTTTCTTTTTTTGTTTATCTGGTTATATTTTTCTCTCGCTAACTTGCTCTGTCTCATGGGCACAGCCCGATAGTACATTACTGCGCCTAAAGGATGCGGGCAAAACCATAGGAAAAGTAATAACTATGAGCAATAAATCAGGCGTATCAGATCAAATCATTTCACTTCCCGGGGGCGGAGGTGCTCAGAGCGGAATGGGGGAAAAGTTCTCTCCGGATCTGTTTACCGGAACAGGTAACTTTACCATTCCAATAGCCTTGCCTTCTGGCCGTAACGGCTTCCAGCCGGAGATCAATCTGGTCTATAGCACAGGTCATGGCAATGGTCCATTTGGGCTGGGGTGGGATCTGAGCATTCCCGGTGTATCCCGAAAAACAGTTCAAGGCGTGCCTGTTTACGATGAAAGTAAAGATGTTTTTATCCTCTCTGGTGCTGAAGATCTCGTGCCAGTGTCAAACGATGACAACCGCACACAGTACCGTCCCCGGACTGAAGGACTTTATGCTGTCATAGAAAGGATATTAAATACAAAAAATGATTACTGGGAAGTTAAGAGTAAGGATGGGCTTGTCAGTATCTATGGGACACCGGACTGCCGAGAGGCAGACCCGGCGGTTATCTTCGACCCCGAGGCGCCTCGCAAAGTCAGTTCATGGAAACTTACCGAAACGAGGGATCCATTCGGCAACCGTATAGTTTACACCTATGACCGGGATCTGCAGCAGACAGATAATAGACATTGGAATCAGCTTTATCTTTCCAGCATCAAGTATGTCGATTACCAGGATGCCGGCGGAACCGAGAGGTTCCTCATCAAAGTAAACTTCGAATATGAAGCCCGCCCGGATTCCTTTTCTGCCTTCCGAACCGGCTTCGAGATACGCACAACCCGACGCTGCACCGGCATCATTGTCGAAACTACTACCGAAACAGATATATTAACCTCTGAGACTTTCGATCTCCAATACACAGAAAGCCGCCTCAATAACGTATCGTTATTAAAACAGGTACAGGCAACAGGCCACGACGGAGCTGCAACACAACCCCTCCCGCCGGTTTCATTCGAATATACAGAGTTTGATATCGAAAAACGAGATTTCTTTCCGTTGCAAGGTAGCGAGCTGCCTGCTCGTTCACTGGCGAATCCTGACATGGAACTCGTCGATCTGTTTGGCAACGGATTGCCGGACATCATTCAGATGAACGGAACCATCCGCTATTGGCGCAACCTGGGGGATGGCCGGTTCGATATCCCCCGCCCGATGAAAAACTCCCCCGGGGGACTTACCCTTGAAGACCCTGGTGTCCAGATGCTGGATATCACCGGCGAAGGAAAAGCGGCCCTCATGGTCAACCAGATCGGCCTGTCAGGGTACTATCCGTTGAAGTTTACCGGTGAATGGGACAGGCGGTCATTCCGGAAATATGATGTCGCGCCGAGCTTCAGTCTGCAGGATCCGGAGGTAAAGCTTTTGGATCTTGATGGCGACGGCGTGACCGATGCACTTCGAACCGGTATCCGCTTTGAATGTTTTTTACAGGATGCGGACAAAGGATGGGACCGGACTCTCAGGATAGAGCGAAAACGCATTGATGCCTTTCCGGATATCACCTTTTCCGACTCCAGGGTGAAGTTGGCTGATTTGACCGGCGACGGACTGCAGGACATTGTTCTGGTTCATGACGGCAGCATTGCTTACTGGCCGTATAAGGGTCATGGCAATTGGGGTAAACGCATCCACATGAAAAATAACCCCCGTTTCCCATATGGTTATGACCTCAACAGAATTCTGATTGGCGATGTGGACGGTGATGGACTGGCGGATATTGTCTACGTTGATCATGGCAAAGTCCTTCTCTGGATCAACCAGGGTGGTAATAGCTGGAGCGATCCGATCGAGATCAATGGCACGCCTCCGGTTTCGGATGCCGATGCCGTCAGGCTGGTCGATCTCCTTGGGAGTGGAATTAGAGGTGTCCTATGGAGCGCAGATGCCACAAGCCTTTCCAGGAATCACATGTACTTCCTCGATTTTACGGGCGGTTCTAAACCCTACTTGCTGCACGAAATGGACAATAACATCGGAGCGGTGACACGGGTTGCCTACGAACCATCTACCAAGCATTACCTGGCCGATCAAAAGAATAGAGCCACGCACTGGCAGACTAACCTCCCGTTTCCCACCCAGGTCGTCGCCAGGGTAGAGATCATCGATGAATTTTCCAAAGGAAAATTGACAACAGAATATCACTATAATCATGGGCATTGGGACGGAGCAGAAAGGGAGTTCCGCGGGTTTGGACGTGTCGACCAGTACGACACCGAATCGTTCGCTAATTACCACGCGACCGGGCTGCACGGAGCCGGCAAAGAGTTTCTTCCTGTCGAGACCAAATTCTTTTCGCCTCCCACGCTCACCAAACACTGGTTTCATCAGGGGCCGATGGGGGAAGCGTTCGGGGATTGGTTCGAGGCCGATTACAGCGATGAATATTGGCCGGAAGATCCTCAAATATTGGAGCGTCCGCCGGCGATGAATACCTTCCTCAGCGGGTTGCAAAGAAGAGTCAAAAGAGATGCCCTGCGCACCCTGCGTGGACGTACATTGCGCACTGAACTCTATGCACTGGATGGCAGCGAACGGGAAGACCGGCCTTATACCGTTACCGAAAACCTGCATGGAGTCAGAGAGGACTTTCCTCCTGATCCCGGGACAGAACCAGATCGAAAACACATCTTTTTCCCACATCTTTTGGCTGAGCGCACAACTCAATGGGAGCGCGGCGACGACCCAATGAACGCGTTAAGCTTCACGGAAGATTACGATGAATACGGTCAGCCGGGAAAAGAAACGCGTATCGCCTGCCCTCGGGGCTGGAAAGATTTACATGATAGGGGGATGGAACCATTCCTGGCCACGCGCACGGAAACTCAATACGCCAATCCTGATGACCCCTCGGTGCATATCAGAAACCGCGTAGCCAAAATCACTGAATATGAGATCGTCAATAATGGGACACAATCTTTACTGCAACTGAAAGACACAACGGCCGACAGCAGTTCTTTATCCATAATCGGCCAGCAACTTCATTTTTATGATGGGCCTGCGTTTACCGGACGGGATTTCGGTGAGCTGGGCACTCGCGGGGCTTTGGTGCGAACCGAAACCCTCGTTATGACAGAAGCTATTTTGCAAAGGGCTTATCGCAGCCGCGACGCAGTCCTGCCGACTACGGAAATACCCCCTTTCCTCGACCCTGACGGACCACCCTCCTGGCCCAGTGAATACCCGCAGGCTTTCCGGGATCAGATGCCGGCATTGGCGGGTTACACCTTTCAGGAGGGAAACGAAGATTCACCATTTTCACGCGGATATTATTCCGCCACCGTCCGGCACAGCTATGATTTTCATGCAGACCCCAGCGGCAACGGCAAAGGCCTGTTATGTATCATTCGCGATCCACTGGGCAATGATACAACCATCCACTACGATGACCACGATGATTACCACCTGTTGCCAAGCCGGGTCGTTGATGCCAAAGGCCTTGAAACGCATGCGACCTATGACTACCGGCTGCTTCAGGTCAATCAGGTCACCGATCCCAACGGCAACCGTACCGCCTATGCCTATACACCGGCCGGTCTTTTAAAAAGTGTCGCCGTCATGGGCAAAACCGGTGAAAATGTCGGAGACACTCGGAACGAACCCAGCCTGAAATACGAATATGATTTTCTTGCCTTTATAAATAAAGGGCTGCCGGTATCGATACGCACGATCATGCGCGAACATCATATCCATGATGCTGATGTTGCCGAGGAGAAGGAAAATAATACCATTGAGTCCGTGGAGTATTCCGATGGCTTTGGGCGGCTCCTACAGGCCCGCGCCCAGGCAGAAGACCTGATCTTTGGCGATTCTCCCTTCGGCGATGTCGGACTCGATCCGGATCAGTCACAGCCCGTTGGTGACGCCGTTGCGCGGCTTCGTAATCCGTCAGACACACCACGTGTTGTAGTCACCGGCTGGCAGATTTACGACAATAAAGGGCGCGTGGTGGAGAAATACGAACCTTTCTACTCTGAAGGCCGGGGTTATGCTGCGCCCACGGATGCGCAATACGGGCAGAAAATCACCAGCTACTATGACCCGCGCGGCCAGCAAATCCGTGCCCTCAACCCGGATGGCTCCCAGGAGCGCGTGATCTTTGGTCGCCCGGTAGATAAGAATGCTCTCTCCCTGACCAAAGCCGGTTTGGAATCTCTGGATCTGCCTGCGGGGTTCATACCAACACCATGGGAGAGCTACTCCTATGATGCTAACGATTTGGCAGAGCTGACTCATCCAGAGGATACCAGCGGGCCGGCCAGCCACCACTTCACCCCGGCCAGCATGGTTCTGGATGGGTTGGGACGCCTCCGCCGTGAGGTTATCCGTAATGGTGCTGATTCCTCCACTGACTGGTACATTACCACGAACACCTACGACATCCGGGGCAATCTGTTCACCGTGACCGATGCCTTGGGTCGCAAAGCGTTCACCTATTGCTATGACTTATTGGATCGCGTCCTGTCGGTGGACAGCATCGATGCCGGACGGCGCGCCTCGGTCTTTGACGCCACGGGCAACCTGATTGAGTACCGCGACAGCAAAGGCAGTCTTGTGCTTCATATCTATGATGAGTTGAACCGCCCCAAAGAACTCTGGGCACGCGATGAAGGCGCGAGTGCAGTCACCCTACGAGAACGCATCCGTTACGGCGACGAGGATGAACCGGATGCCGCCAAACTCAGAAACAGCCTTGGCCGACCTGTTTCTCATCATGACGAAGCGGGCCTGCTGGCAATGCCCGATTACGATTTCAAGGGCAACCTCCTGGAGAAGAGCCGTCAAACCATTCAGGATAATGCGCTGGCCAATAATTGGCAAGCTGATTGGGCCGCCGAGGATGCCGAAGATGCCATTGAAAATACTCTTTACCAGACCAGCACTCGCTACGATGCACTAAACCGGCCTGTTGAGGTCATCTACCCCGAGGATGTGAAAGGTGATCGCAAAAAGCTCCTCCCGCGTTACAACCGGGCCGGTGCTCTGGAGGCCGTTCGACTCGGGGAGGACGACTACGTCACTCAAATTGCATACAATGCCAGGGGGCAGCGTATCCTGATCGCCTACGGCAACGGCATCATGACCCGTCATGCCTATGATGAAAAGACCTTCCGTCTGGCCCGCTTGCGTACCGAGAACTATGTTTTTTCTGAAGATACCGACCAGCACACCCGGACATGGAGCGGCAACGGGATAGTACGACAGAATTTCAACTACCGCTATGACCTGGCAGGTAATATCAAGGAGATTGAGGAAAAGGTAAAGAATTGCGGTATACTCAATAATCCTCACGGACGTGATCAACTGCTTCGAAAATTCAGTTACGATCCGGTTTACCGCCTGCTTTCGGCAACAGGTAGAGCGAGCATCAGCAACGGACAGCCGCCAACAAGCGACGAAAGCCTAGCCGGTGTTTATAATGGCGGAACGGCGGCCCCCACCCAGGATAATGCGCCCGAACTGACTGAGCATTATACCCAAACTTACACCTACGACCCGGCGGGCAATATGCTAAAGATGCATTACAGCGCGCCCAGTGGTCAATGGACGCGGCGATTCGGCATGGGTGGTTTTACGCCGGGTGAGTGGCAGGAAAAACTATCCACGCTACCGGCTGGCCACGTGGTTGATTGGGGCAAAGAAGGCAACCGCCTCACCAGTGTTGGGGATGAAAACCAGGCTCCCAATCACCACTTTGATGCCAATGGCAATCTGATCCGGCAAAACAGCGAAAAACACCACGCATGGGATCATGCCGACCGCATGATCGCCTACCGAGTGCAGCCGGAAAGCAGCAGTAACGCTTCCATTCAGGCTCGTTATCTTTATGGCGCCGATGGCATGCGCGTCAAGAAATGGGTGCGCCGGAGTAACGGCAGCAGCCACGACGCCAGCATTGTCTATATTGACAAACTTTTCGAGCATCATCGCTGGCAGAAAGATGACGGTGGCCAGAACAACGTGCTGCATGTGATGGACGACCAGAGCCGCATTGCCATGGTGCGTGTTGGCGATCGCCACCCGGACGACTACGGTGAGCGGGTACAGTATCACCTTGGCGACCACCTGGGCAGCAGCCATCTGGTGGTGGGCGGGGAAGATGCAGACGGCCAAACCTTCATCAACCGCGAGGAATACTTCCCCTACGGCGAAACCAGCTTTGGCAGTTTTGGCAGAAAGCGATACCGTTTCACCGGCAAGGAACGGGATGAGGAAAGCGGGCTGAATTATCACGGAGCGCGCTACTATGCGCCGTGGCTGGCACGGTGGACGAGTTGTGATCCCCTAAACATAGCAGAGTTCAATAATGATAGCGAATATAATAAAACTGGGGCGAAAACAGCATTTAGCAAAAATAATACAGAATCGAATGGAAATGGACTATCCCGCAACTCTACAAGAAAGAAGGCAGACGATCCACAATTGCTGAATAACTACAGTTATGTACTCAATAATCCCTTGCGCTATGTTGATCCAACAGGGTATTCGAGTGAAGATCCAGACAACTCAGGAGAGTGGATTATGGTCTCAGTAGAACGAGGTACGCAGGTGGCCGCTGACCTTAATGAGGACCTAATTTTGTTGGCTTATGAGATATATGAAGAATGGAATGCGGCTGAAGCATCTGTTCAAAGAATGCCCGGAAGAGAATTTGAAAGATTATACCCCGGACAGTTACAAGCCCTGGGTATAAAGAATCGATGGGGTTATGAGGTTATCATGATACGGAGTGGTGTGGTTGAACAAATTGGCAAGGAAAGAATTAATCAAACACTGGGAGTAACTATTTCCACCTCTTCTCACAGGGGTTCTCGCATTCTTAGGAGAGTCACATCTTCCCTGGGCACACGAGTAGCTTTGCGAGGGTTTGTTCCTCTATCTGTAGATCCGATAAATGACGCTGAAAAGTTAGCAGAAGGGGGCGGAGGCGTGGGAAATGCTCTTATACACAGAATCATTGTGGAAGCATATAGGGATATGCAGATCACAGCTGAGGAAGCTAATCATCTTAGCAATCGTTCAGATTTCGCAAGGAATTTTACGCACACAGATGTACGGACCTATATTGAAGCTCGTAGAATACAGACAGGCGGTAATCCATGTAGGAAGTGTCGTTAATGCGAGTAGTCAATTTAAAGGTCGGATGCATTTCGAATGGTTCAGCTTATACATATAGTAGTTAACTGCGTAAAGTCGAAACAATATTTGGGGTAAATATTACTCCGAGTCGCTGAAACCAGATACTTAACGAATTTCAAAGAAACAAAAAATGGAGGATATAAAAATGCCAACAAATCACAGAATACCTCAAGATTATACAGTCACCATCGAGGCGGATCGTCCTCGTGATCTTGCACGTGTGCCGCAGGCTTTGAAAGCTATTTTCCACATCGTCCTGAACGATGTCCAATTCAAGCTTCTGATCGAAAATGGCACCATCGAACTGACCGTGCCTGAAAAAAAGGCAAAGCAGTTGGAGGCGGCCTTGAAGCCATTTGCAGTAAGAA
>SLGC01000095.1 GCA_007123885.1 Bacteroidales bacterium
ACCTGTAACGTTTATAAAGGTGAAACCTTTTTGTCTTGCAAGGTGGCGGATCGCCATTAATATCTGGTGTTCAACATGGAATATTTTTTACAAAAGTTTAAATTTTGGCCGGTCAAATAGATGAACTTCAATTACCTGGCCATTACCGGCAGTTTGCATTTATTCGTTCCTAAAAGTAGATCCTGTAAGTCATCATCGGCATAAAGCCCATCTGGTAATATGTGGAGACCTCCTTCTTGCTGCTGTCCCAGTTCTGGATAAATATGTTTTTGTGGTTTGTTATATTCTGAAGGTCAATGCCCCATTCCTGATCAAAGCTGTTACGGTTCATACGGTATGTTATCCGCCCGTTAAGCCTGAAGTAATCGGGGAATCTCTCATTATATGCTTCGTTCCATTTAAAGCGTAAAGCATTGTCGGCGAGGGACTGCTGCTCATCAACCGGCAGTTTGCGGTGCCCCCCGGCATAGACCATTTTCAGATCGACCGACAAAAGGGAGTTGCTGCCAACTCTCCATTCATATCCGGCCAGGGCGTTGAAAACAAAATTGTTGTTAAAGGCCGAATTGCGCCATACACCGTCATATCCGCGGTATCCCGCATCAAACACAGAAGCTGTTACCAGGTAGTAAAAACCTTTGTTCAGGAACTTCTCAAGGGTCAGTTCCATACCTTTGTTCTCACCGGTACCTGTATTATCCATATTATCATCGAGGATGAAACCATAACCACCTCCCTGGCTTAAAAGTGAAAACTCAGGCCTGCGCCATGCCACAGGTATATTGTAAAGCTTCTGGTAATAGGCTTCCAGTTTTAGCCTGTGGTCGGTTCCAAGCAGCCTGTCATACCCTGCTACAAGATGGATGCTGCGTGAGAAATCAAGATCATGATTCGTCTTTTCGTATACCATGTTCAAGGTGTCGGTAAGGCGCTGGCTGAAATATACTGCCTTCATCTGCGTCTGGCTGTGCATTCCTGCACCCAGATTTACGGATTGTCCCCCGGTGAATTCCCATTTCAGTCCGAGCCGTGGCTCAACGGCATAGCTGTTATTCAGGAACAGCCTGGAAGCATGTAATCCGCCTGTTACAGACAGGTCATCGGAAAAACGGTGCTGCCACTCGGTGAACAGACGGGCAAAACCCATATTTCCCGAATTATCAAGGTAATGCAGGTATTTTTCCCCGGAAGGGTCAAGCTGCATACCATTATAACTTACATCGTAAAAATCGTAAACAAATCCAGTATTGAGATAATTGCGGGAGCTGAAACGGTGGGAATATTTGGATGAGAAGGTATACTTCACCTCGCCAAGGGTCTCTTTTATTTTTTCATTGTCTGGATCAAAGCTGAGGTCATATATATCAGCAGTGCTCTCTATTCCCGAGACAGCCAGGGTATTTGTAAAGCGTGCGTTGTCATTGATGTAATAAATGTGGTTCAGTCCCATCACGCCCATCTTATTACTGTTATAGAGGTCAAGTCCGGTAAAACCATACTGTGAGTCATCGTCCTGGCTTGCCAGCATCGCAATACCGTTGTTCCCGCCAAGCCCGAAAACAGATATCCGTCCCCTCTCAAGGGGCACGTTAACTTTGAAGGAGAGATCCTTATATTCCGGAACAGCCGATCCGGTGCCGAAGCTCATGCCTGCAGCGTGCAATATTTCAAGGGTGCTGTAGCGAAAGTTTGCCATGTATGAAGACTGACTGTTTTCAGAGAACGGTCCTTCGGCGCCCAGCTCAAAACCATTGAACCCGACCTGTCCCATGAATTCGTGTTTCTGGTTGTTACCGTTACGCATCCTGATATCGAAGGCGCCGGCGAGGGCGTTTCCATATTCGGCAGGGAACGCGCCGGTGTAAAAGTCGGAGTTGGTAAGATGGTTTATGTTGAGCATACTTATTGGTCCCCCGGTAGATCCTATCGAACCGAAGTGATTGGGATTTGGTATCTCTACACCTTCAAGCCTCCAGAGAAGTCCCAGGGGCGAATTCCCTCTTATTACAATGTCATTTCGCTGGTCGGTTACGGATGTGACTCCTGCAAAGTTGGATGCCATGCGCGAGGGATCGCCAAGACTACCCGCGTATCGTTCAGTCTCATCAATGGTGAAGGAACGGGCGCTTACAACGGCCATCTCATTTATAGCGCGGTCCTTCCTGATGTCGGGCCGTACAACCACATCTTCCATCGTGTAGACCTGCTCTTCAAGCCTGATGTCCACCACCAGTTCCCTTCCGGATCTGAGCAGGAGGTTATTCACTACTGACGGCTGATAGCCGACCATACTAACCCTGATGCTGATCCTTCCAAGGGCAAGATCTTCAATCCGGAAGTTTCCGTCGACATCCGTCGCCGTCCCCCGCAACGGATCAGTATCTGTCACCACTACGGTTGCACCCGGCAGGGGCAATTCAGTAAATCCATCCAGGACCCTCCCCCGGAGAGTCTGGGTTATATCCTGCCCGTTAACATGCATTATCAATAATGTAGTGATCACCAAAAGAATTGCCCTGGGAAAAGGAGTCTTCATACCGACAACATTTTAAGATAACGAACCATAAGAAGTTTTAAGGCCGGTCTATCCTTTGTTCCCGCTTTTTCCAGGTACATGTCGCCCGATATACATGTATAGACTTTGGTATTGTTTGTTTTTTTCATGGCAGTAAATTTAATGGTTCCATCTGATCATTTCTTTTGCCTGGTATAATTCAATTTCCGGGCCATTGTTTATAATTAGCACATATACTGCCTGATACATAATTATTAGAATGCTTTAAACTGTACGATAGAGGATAAAGTTGTCCGCAGCCGTACAATCAATCAATCAATCAATCAAT
>SLGC01000432.1 GCA_007123885.1 Bacteroidales bacterium
CCCGAAAGGGCATGAGTGCAAAAAAATTCGCGGTGTGCAGTAAAAATCGGGCTTAAAGACACCTCTTCCAAGGGTGGATAGACCGATTTTGGCGAATTTTATACTCCGATAAACCGCCTATGCCCGGCAGGCGGAGGCATCAATAACCCCTCTCCCTGTCCACCAGGTTGAGCAGGGGTTTATTTTCAAGGGTGCGCCGGTAATTTTCAATTATTTGCGGTGCTACCGAATGGGGACTCGGCAGACTGGCAATATGGGGCGTGATCTGTATGGAAGGATGACTCCAGAAGGGATGGTCTGTAGGCAATGGTTCATCCCGGAAAACATCGAGGCTGGCACCATCAAGATGCCCGGAATCAATAAGACCGATCAAATCATCGTCAACAACATGTCCTCCTCTTCCCAGGTTGATAACCCATGCATTTTGCGGCAAAGTTTCCAGGTTTTTCCTGTTGAGGATACCTTCGGTTTCGTGGGTCAATGGCAGCAGGCAAACAAGGATATCGGAAACTGCAAGAAAATCTTTAAGCTGACCCGGGCCATGGTACATTTTACAGGTTTTGGCTGCACCTTCAACCCTTTTCCAGCCATGCACCCTGAATCCGGCTGTTTGCAGCTGCAGGGCAATATGATTACCGATCCGGCCCACCCCCATTATGCCCACATTAATATCTGAAATACGCAGATATAGCCTCTTTTTCCAGATTTTACTGCGTTGATTGTCGCTATAATGCATCAGCGAACGTATACGGTCCATAATGACGGCCAGGGTGAATTCATACATATCCTGCGAAAGAAGCGGATCAATTATCCTTACAACTTTAACCTTTTCGGGAAGGTGCCGGTCATTCATAATATGATCAACACCTGCTCCCATGGATGAAATTGTTTTAAGCCGGGGATAATTCCTGAAAAGACCATGGGGGTAATTCCAGGCGAGTACAAATTCTAACACATTCCTGTCGGTCACGCTCTCAATATTTTTAACTTCCACAGAAGGTGCTGTTTTTTTTAGTGCATCAATCCAGGGTTTGATATTTACTATGTCACTTGCAATTACTATTGGCATATCAGATGAGTGAAATTATGCGTGGTGGAGGATTAATTATTTTCTTTTTTAAGCTATGGCACTCCGTGACCGGGATATTCCAGCAGGAAGTCTGGATTAAAGGTTTATAGATCCTGGTCATCAGGGTCAGTGCCGTTGCCAGCATATCCCTGGCTTGTAAATTCTGATTTGATCTCATCGATGATCTCGTGGAATGATTTTCCCTGGTTAAACTTTTCCATTGCCAGATCCTTGATCCTGTTTATCATGTTGACGACCTGGTTTTCCCTGAGAACAGAAGGGTCATATTCAATTAAAAGATTGGAAGTCCGGGGACTGAATTCAATATTTTTTATTCCGTAAGGTTTGTAAAAATCATAATCAAGGGGAATGTCCCCGTTATCCCCGGTAAAATACCTTATAGTTTCCAGTCCGCTGACATTCAACTCCAGTAATCCCGGTTCGCTGTGAACTACACGGAACCTGGCCAAAGCGATCAACATCTTTTTGAAGAAAGGATTTATCATAATTGATAAATATTTAGTTTCAAATGAAAACCGCGTCCTTTGGATGCGGTAAATCCTGGCGGCTTTGCCATGCAGGCATGTTCAATATCCGGTGGCAGGATCCGGAAAGGAAGCTGCCGGAATTCCAGGGTCAAAGCTAATGGAAGTTCACTGAAATTCTATGGATTTTTATATAAATGCCGTAAAACCCGCAGCCTATGAAGTCTGAAGCCCATTTGTCTTTAGCTAATAGGTAGTTCACTTACCGGTTTTTATCAGGTCCT
Source organism: Bacteroidales bacterium (assembly GCA_007123885.1). GTDB lineage: Bacteria > Bacteroidota > Bacteroidia > Bacteroidales > PUMT01 > PXAP01. The sequence goes on from SLGC01000432.1 coordinate 1,839, forward strand.
TCAAAGCATCTTCAAGTCCGGTGATTTGAAATTCATAACCGGCCGATTCTATTTTCTTTGTAGATACCCGGCTTCCTTTCAGGATCAGCTCTGCCATCTGGCCATATAATGTTTTCAGCACGAAGGCAGGGACCCTGGGGGCCAGGAAAGGTTTGCCAAGCACCCGGGCCAGGGTTTTCATAAAGTATTCATTAGTGACCTGTTCCGGTGCCGCTGCATTATAGGCACCCTTCATTTTCGTGTCCTCAATTGCCTTTATATAGATCTTACAAATATCATCAATATGTATCCATGGCATATACTGTTTTCCGCTTCCTACCGGTGCTCCGGCACCAAGTTTTACGGGTTTGGACATTTTCGGCAATGCTCCTCCTCTTTGCGAAAGCACGGTGGCGGTGCGAAGGATTACTACTCTTTTTTTCAGATGCTTGAACCTGTTGGCTGATTGTTCCCATAATATGCAAGTTTCCCCGATAAAGTCAGAAGCAGGAGGATCGTTTTCGCTGAAAATTTTTTCAGAAGTTAAAACCCCGTAATAGTTAACAGCCGATGCAGAAATAAATGCCTTTAATCTGTGTTTTGTTTTTTTAAACTGATTGAACAGTAATTTTGCTGTCTCGACCCTGCTGTCAATAATTAGTTTCTTTTGCTTTTCTGACCATCTTTTCTCCGATAAATTTGCTCCGGCCAAATGGACAACAATATCGGAAGTCTGTATTGCTTCCCTGTCTACTGAATTTCTTGAGGGATCCCACAAATACGTTTGAAACTCAGTGTTCTTTTTTTTGCTTCTGCTTAAAATTGCAACATCATATCCCTTGTCGCGGAGCTTCATAGAAAGTTCCCGGCCAACTAATCCCGTACCTCCGGTTATCAATACTTTCATGTGAATAAACTTTAGTTATAAGATTGTAAATCATGCATATATATTTTGCATTTAAGTTATTTTGGCATTGCATAGGGATGTATCCCCTTGTTTATTCATCTCTTTTTGTCTGACG
>SLGC01000208.1 GCA_007123885.1 Bacteroidales bacterium
CCATTTCAGCGCCATTTGTTACATGGCTTATTATTATTTGTGCGCTCTTTTCAAAGTCAAGATCATCGTGAGGATTGTACCCATTAGCCTGGTTTTCAATAAAGTATCCCGGATTCGAAATTTTACCGATATCATGGTACAGCGCACCGGTTCTTACAAGAAGCGGATTGCCTCCTATTTCATGAACCGCTGCTTCGGCAAGATTGGCCACCTGGATGGAGTGCTGAAATGTACCGGGAGCCTCTTCAGCCAGTTTGCGCAAAAGCGGTTGATTCGTATCTGAAAGTTCCATAAGGGTTCCGTCAGATATGAATCCGAATGTTTTCTCAAAGATATACAACAATGGATATGTAGTAAGTACCAGCAAACCATTGCCGCCAAACCAGGCAAAATTCATCCATTCGATCTCATTTATACTTCGCTCCTGTATTATGGCAATACCGAAATAAAGAACAGAATAGGAAAAAATTGTTATTACGGCAGTAAAAAAAAGCTTGCTGCGCCTGTAAAGATTAGACAGGCTGAAAATAGCTACTATACCGATGATAAAATTCAGGAAAACGAACTCGAAACTATTTGGGGCAAAGAAACCGACAAGCAGAAGTATAACGGTATGGACGAACAATGCCAGCCGTTCGTCAAAGAAGGTCCTGATAATAACAGGTGCAATAGCAAAAGGTATTATATAAAAATTAACCATGTTGAACCTGATTAAAGTAATTGAACCCGCCACCATTAAAAACAAAATAAACAGGATAAACAGGGTCTGCCGGTTATCAATAAGTATTTCCTGCCGGAAATGAAAGAGAAACAGGTACAGGGTTAACAATAGTGAAACAACAAATATGAACTGCCCAAGCAAAACCAGGTCAATATTTGCTCCTCCAAGCCGTGTTTCATATTCCCTTTTCAGGGATTCCAGGATCCGGTGAATATCATTTGTTATCAGATCTCCTCTTGAAACAATTCGCTCGCCTGCCTGAACCATGCCCCTTGCAAGGGAGATCTGGTCCAGCATGCTTTGTCTTACCCTGTTGGAGGTTACTTCATCATAGATCAAATTTGGTATTATGAATTTACTGAAATCAAGGGTGTGCAAAAATTCATCCATATAGCGATTCTGGTTGCCTGGTTCCCAATTTTGGATGCCATTCCTTATGTATTCATAGGCATATTTTTGTATATGAATGTTTTCCAGGGGTATTCTGGTCCCGATATTCTGTCTTAATACAACTATTGACTGTCCCCGGGAAAGAACATAATCAGTAGTTTCTCCGGGTGTAAGTATTCCATGCTGATATGCCTGTTGATACAAACCGGTACTGTAGGATGAAAATCTGTCTACAAGACCGGCCAGTTCATCCACATCAACCTGCCCGTCGTCATTATTGATTCTGCTATTGATAAAGGCGTTCCATTGATCATAAAGATATCTGCGGTACAGAGCCATGACAGAGTCCCTAACAAGAGAATCGTACCTGAAATAATACCGGAAATCTGCCAGGACACTATCCCTTTCGTGTCTGAGTTCTGATTCGAGTTTATATATCGGAAAATCAAACGGAGCTATCAGGGTTTCATGCATCCACGGCCTGCCACGCTGGAATTCATACCTGAACATTCCTTCACGTGGTAACAAGAAAAGTATAGCTAAAGCTGTAATTGCAAAAAATGAAATTACGGTGATCCTGTTATGATGCTTCTCAATAAAGTTCAGGATTTTCTTCATCAGAAAAATTTGTTAGTTGATTTGCCTGATGTATTTATCTGAATAAAAACGCAAACCTACATATTTTTTCACATAAACGTGATAAAGGATGATTTAATATAGGGAAATCAAAAAAATGATTTACAGATCCTTTTTTTGTGTTTATTAAATTTAAAAATTCTATTTTAGTATTATCATACAATAAATGATTCCTGGGGAAGAAAAAGGCCGGTATGATTTATTTTTATGATGCTGCTACAACCAGGAAGGATATTTACATGTCAGGTACCTGCAACCTTTTTCCTTGGCAGATAGTTTAATACGAAAAAAAGACCACTAACCAGCATGCAGCATACCATATCATTATTACCTGTGGTTCCTGTTCGTGCCGGAGCTTCAGATAAAGAGGAGATGGTCACCCAGATGATTTTCGGTGATCATGCCATAATACTGGAAAAATACCCAAAATGGAGTTTTGTTGAAATTGTTGAAGACAGTTACAGGGGATGGATATCCAATAATATGGTTTCAGCGCTCCCGGAAGGGACAGAGCCAGAGAATGGTTTATCCCGACATCGGATATCCGGGGATCTGTTTTTAAAGGTCAGGAATGATACAGACGGACAATTTATGCATCTGACAGCCGGAAGCATTTTATATGATTATAATCCTCAAACCAGGAAATTCAAGGCTGGAGTATCCAGTTTCACCTGTCAGCATAAGCCCCTGTTTTATCGGAAAGAGACTGTAAGGCAAAATATTCAAAAGGCGGCGATGAACTTCATAAACGTACCATATCTGTGGGGTGGAAAGAATCCCTTCGGGATCGATTGCTCAGGACTCAACCAGGTTGTATTCAGACTATTTGGTATAAATCTGCCAAGAGATTCATGGCAGCAGGCAGAGGTCGGGCATGCTGTTGATATGGATAGATCCAGACCCGGTGATGTAGCCTTTTTTGAAAATGAAAAAGGCAGAGTAGTCCATACCGGCATAATAACCGGGGATAACCGGATCATCCATGCTTCAGGAATGGTCAGGATTGATATTCTTGATGAAAAGGGAATTTATAACCATACCCTGAAGGAATATACTCACCGTCTTCAGGTAATAAAAAATATCCTGGA
>SLGC01000303.1 GCA_007123885.1 Bacteroidales bacterium
ATGAGAAGACTTAAATATATATCTGCTGTTATTTTTCTTACTGCAGTTATAGATTAATTAAGCCGCTTATTTAGGGACTATTAATATTTCCCGATTCTCACGATACAAAATACCTTGTTAACAAAAGTAAAATAATAATTTTATAACTATAATTTTAAAGTTACTTTAGGGCCGGACTCTCCCACAACAAACCACACCTTATGAAAAATATTTTACCAAAATCTATGGCACTGCTTGCTTTAGGAGCAGGGATCACCTCATGCGATCAGCACGGTAACCAGGAACAGCGTCCGAATATCCTGTTTATTATGACCGATGATCATACCCAGCAGGCGTTGCATGCTTATGGGCACGGACTGCTTGATTCGGTGCTTTTCCCCAACATGGACCGCCTGGCAAGAGAGGGTGCCATTTTCAGGCAGAGTTTTGTTACAAATTCTATTTGTGCGCCAAGCCGTGCGGTGATGCTTACCGGGATACACAGCCACCTTAATGGCAAGATTGATAACCGCGCTCCGTTTGACTGGGATCAGCAAAATTATCCCAAATTATTGCAGCAGGCAGGTTATCAGACGGCCCTTGTTGGAAAGATCCACCTTGCCGGGGTACCACAGGGTTTTGATTATTCGATGACCCTGCCCGGCCAGGGGCATTATTACAATCCTGAATTTATAAGGAATGGGGAAGAGAGAATGCGGTTTGAAGGTCACAGCACATCGCTGATTACACAATTTGTTGTGGACTGGCTGGAAGAAGGCTGGGAAAGAGACAAGCCTTTCGCCATGCTATATCATACCAAGGCCCCGCACCGCAACTGGCTGCCGGAGCCTCAATACCTTGATTTCCTGGAGGACCGGGAATTTGATTTCCCGGTTAATTTTTTTGATGACTATACCGGAAGAGGAAGTGCAGCCCGCGAGCAGGAGATGGAAATTGTCAACCACATGTTCTGGGGCTGGGATATGAAGCTGGAAAAAGATCCAGGGACCGGAGAAACCATAACCAGGATGCCCGCCCCCTTTGGCCGTAAAACCGAAGAGCAGCTTGAAGCCTGGCGGGCTGTTTATGATCCGCTTAATGATGCTTTTTTGAGGGGGATCCCTGAAGATAAATATGAAATGATCTTTCAGCCACATCCACGCAACGTATGCCGGGATTTTTTGCAAAATACTCCCGAAGGGCTGCATCTTGCCCGGTTCATGTACCACAGGTACCTGCGTGACTACCTTAAAACAGTCAAATCGGTTGATGACGGCATAGGCAGGGTTATGGATTATCTTGAAAAGAACGGGCTGCTGGATAATACCGTGATAATCTACACTTCCGACCAGGGGTTTTACCTGGGCGAACATGGCTGGTATGACAAAAGGTTCATGTATGAACAATCGCTAAGCACCCCCCTCCTGGTAAGGTACCCTCCGGAGATTAAGGGGGGCGCGGAAGTTAATGAGCTGGTTCAGAACCTTGACCTGGCTCCGACTATACTTGATTATGCCAGGGCTGAGATTCCCGGTGACATGCAGGGCGCATCATTCAAGAAGCTCGCCGCAGGTGAAAAAGTCGAAAGCTGGCGGGATGCGATCTATTATCATTATTATGAGTATCCTTCGGTACATATGGTGAAGCGCCACTATGGCGTGCGCACCGACCGGTATAAGCTGATCCGTTTTTATTATGATGTCGACGAATGGGAGATGTACGATCTTTATGAAGATCCCCGCGAGATGAACAGCATCTACGGTAATCCTGAGTATGACGATATCCGGGCGATGCTTCATGAAAAGCTGGAAGAGTTACGCGAAAAGTATGGTGATTCTGATGAGCTGGCACAGGAATTTCTGCAGGATTTCCTTGAAAACAGAAACTAAAAATATTTTAAACAGGTCATCGCCCTCTCTCATCGTCCACCAGTTTTTTCAGGTGGAGGCAGGCTTATTGAAAAAGCTTATTTGTATTCGTTGAAAAAACTTAGATGAGCCGTTGACTCTTTTTAACTCTTCTGTTTCACAGCCTTTCATCCAGGTATTTATCGATGAACCCTGCAAAATAGTAAGGGAGATTGAGCAGTGTGAATTCTTTTCCGAAGGGAGTCCTTATTTGGCTTCTGCTTTCGAAGTTTCCCCAAAACCGGATGGCAATCTCTGAAGTCGAATCCTGCATAAAAAGTTGAAGCGATTTTAACCTGGAGCTATCACCGCTTTTAACTTCGATGGGCACAATTCCGTGGTTACGGCTAATGTACAAAAAATCAAGCTCTGCTTGTGAATTTCGTGCCTCTCTCACCCAGAAATGGCGTTCCTCCAGGAATCTGTTTGAAGTCCCGATGATTTCCTGACCTACAATATGTTCGGCAACATGTCCTCTCCAGGCATCCGAAATATCGTCTTTTTTGTATATTTCGTTCTGCAGTGCGGCTGCATAGTTTACCAAACCTGTGTCAAGCCATAAAAGTTTGGGTTTTTTCTTCAGATCCTTTCTTACCGGCAATTTAGTGTCTGTTGTGGGATAAACCAATTCCAGCAGGAGGGCCTTTTCCAGTGTACGAAGCGTTTCCGCCATGTCTCGACTTTTATAATTTGAATTGGCAAATTTTTCGAATGTAATACGTTGTGCCGCATACTCCCAACCATACTTAATTACGTATCTGAGGATTTCAGTTATTGTTGGTCTGGGAGCATATTTCTCTACATCGTCCCTATAACCGGTTAAAAGGGTCTGGTAGATGTTGTCAAGTGCTATTAAATCTTTCTCGTTTATGAAATGATTAATTACCTCCGGCATTCCGCCAATCAGGGTGTACTGTTTGAATAATTCTATTAAGCGGTTATGAAGCAACTCATTGACTGAAGCAGATGTCAGCTTTTCCTGTAAAGGCAATTCACCCAGGGCGCCCAAAAATTCGGAAAAGGAGCAAGGCCTTAAAGCAAGATATTCAACCCGGCCAACCGGAAAGGAAACTTGTTTTTGCATCAGGGATTCTAAAAGTGAGCCAGCCGCTATAAGATAAATTTCCGGCATGTCCTCATAAAAATAACGCAATGATTTAATGGCAATGGAGGAATTTTGAATTTCATCGATAAAAAACAGTATTCTCTTTTTGGGTTTTTGCAATCTTCTCGATATGAGAATCGACTCCCAAATTTGGGTTACAGGTGTTTCTTTGGAAAAAAAATCCAAATCTGCTTTTCTATCCAGATTAAGCGAAATGTAATGATCGAATTCTTTACTGAATTCATCAATCAATGATGTCTTTCCAACTTGCCGGGCGCCCCTGATAATAAGGGGTTTTCTGCTTTTCTTTTTCGCCCACGCTCTTAAGTAATGGATAACACTGCGTTCAAACATGTTGATTTTAATTAAACCGACTGCAAATTTAGGTATTTTTGCATAAAACCAAAGTATATAATCATAATATTCGACACATATCCAAAGCATGAAAAGCTGAAAACGAATACAGATCCAAATAAAAACCATTCTATGAACGCTCAAATCCCGATTCTAAATAAAGGTTTTTTTTCTTCATTACCGGTTATGCGTTATGTATAAGGAAAAGCCTGTTATGAAGAGGAAAAAACAGAGAATGAGGGGAACGGATATCCCCCGCTGCGGCTCAGGATGTGAGCCGGGAAGAGTAAATAACGACACAAATCGTGGTGTAAAACCAGAGGTGCTTACTGCATATTTTACCTGATCAGGACAAAATTCGCCAGATCTTTCTGGTAGATGGTCTGCTGTCCGCCTGTTATCATGTTCCTTACAGTAACCGTCCCCTCGTCGGCCTCTTTTTCCCCGATAAGGGCAACATAGGGAATATTACGGCTGTTCGCATACTGCATCTGCTTTTTCAGCTTTGCATTGTCGGGATAGAGCTCGGCGCTGACCCCGGATTTGCGAAGCCCGCAGAGTAGCTTCACGCAAACCTCAGCCTCCCTGTCGCCAAAATTGGCGAACATAAGCCTTGTGGTCGACTGCACGGTTTGAGGAAACCCTCCGGTCTGCAGGAGCACGTCGTAGATCCTGTCGGCACCGAAAGATATCCCCACACCCGAAAGCCCCGGGAGTCCGAAAACCCCGGTAAGATCATCATACCGCCCGCCGCCGCATATACTTCCTATCTCAATTTCGGCCGACTTCACCTCGAAAATGGTTCCGGTGTAGTAATTTAGCCCCCGCGCAAGTGCAACATCAAAATTGATATCATTAACAATATCAAGGTCATCCAGAACATCCAGCACCTGTTTCATCTCCCTGGCCCCTTCAAGCCCGGTTTCGCTTTCGCGGAAAATATCGAACAGCGTGTTGAGCTTTTCATTATTGCTGCCTTCCATTTCAATCAAAGGCCTCAACCTTGTAATTGCCTCTTCGGTGATCCCCCTGTCGCTCATCTCGGCCGAGACTCCATCCAGGCCGATCTTGTCAAGCTTGTCCATAGCCACAGTAAGGGATGTCAGTTTTTCCGGGGCACCGATAATTTCTGCAATCCCGGTCAGTATCTTCCTGTTGTTAAGCTTGATCACCGCCTTTATGCCAAGCTGCCCGAACACATCGTCGATTATCTGGGTAAGTTCCACCTCATTGAACAGGGAATCGCTCCCTATAACATCGACATCGCACTGGAAAAATTCACGGTAGCGCCCCTTCTGGGGCCTGTCGGCCCGCCAGACCGGCTGTATCTGGTAGCGCTTGAAGGGGAAAACAAGTTCATTGCGGTGCTGCACGACGAACCGGGCAAAGGGCACGGTAAGATCATACCTTAGTCCCCGGTCGCAGATCATATTTGCAAGTTTTCCGCTGTCGCCGTCAAGTTTCCCGCTGCCGGCTGAAAGATCCCCGCCGGGAACCCGGGAAAGGAAGTCGCCTGAATTAAGTATCCTGAAAAGCAGCTTGTCACCCTCTTCACCATACTTGCCAAGGAGAGACGACAGGTTTTCCATGGCAGGGGTCTCAATCGCAACATATCCGTAAAGATTGAAGATATGCCTGATCGTATCAAAAATATGGTTCCTCCTGGCCATTTCAACTGGCAGAAAATCTCTGGTTCCTTTTGGTACTGAAGGTTTTTGGGACATGATTCCAATATCTTTAAAAATTGCGGTAAAGATAATATTTAATCAGGGAACTATCTCCTCTGGGAACAGCCTAATTGGATCGTTCATGATTTTTAACGGTACCTTTTTACCGCCCCGGAATTTCCGTGCGCAAAAACATTAACTCTAAGCCTGCGGGGCCATTAGCCGTATCCTGTAACTCCGGTTTAACGCAAACCGTTATCGGTTAGTCCGATCACTTTACGGCGGTTTAAAAAACGCAAACCGCTACCGGTTAGCCCGATCACTTTACGCCGGTTTTAACCCAAACCTTTAACCGGTTAACTTCGCTCCATTTACGCCGGACTTCACGCCATCCCCCGCTATCCTGTATGCAATGTTTGAACAAATCCGGCCTGAAATCATTTCTATGGTTAAACAGGCAGGCCATGGAAATTGGAATTACCACCTTTGCGGAAAATACCCCCGACCCTTCCACCGGGAAATTGCGCAGTCCGCATGAAAGAATGATGAACCTGATGGAGGAAATTGAACTGGCCGACCAGCTCGGACTGGATGTGTTCGGCATAGGAGAGCATCACCGGCCCGACTTCATCGTTTCCTCCCCGGCGCTTGTGCTGGCCGCCGCAGCCGTTAAAACAAAAAACATAAGGCTTTCAAGCGCCGTTAATGTGCTTAGCTCGGATGATCCCATCCGTGTTTTCCAGGATTTTGCCCATATCGACCTGCTTTCGAAGGGCAGGGCCGAGATAATGGCGGGCCGCGGCTCATTTATCGAATCCTTTCCGCTGTTCGGATATGATCTAAAAGATTATAACTCCCTTTTTGAAGAAAAGCTTGATCTGCTGCTTGAGCTTAACAAAAATGAAAAGGTGACCTGGGAGGGAGGACGCCATACACCACCGATCGCCGATCGCGGTGTATATCCCAGGCCCATGCAGGATGAGCTCCCGGTCTGGATAGCCGTAGGCGGCACACCCGAATCGATTGTCCGTGCGGGAAAATACGGGTTGCCGTTAGCCCTTGCAATTATCGGCGGATTGCCCGAGCGGTTCGCTTCGCTCACCAGCCTGTACAGGCAGACTTACAGTGCATCGGGGCATGATCCCGGAAAATCAGGACTTGCCATCCACTCACACGGTTATATTTCGGACGACTCTCAGAAGGCGGCCGATGAATTTTACGCGCCCTATGCACTTTTAATGGGGAGGATAGGACGGGAACGCGGCTGGCCCCCGATGGACAGACAGCATTATGAAGCCATGCGCGAGCCGGAAGGCTCACTGCTCGTAGGAAGTCCCCAACAGGTAGCCGACAAGATCCTTTATGAGCACGAGTTGTTTGGAAATACCCGTTTCCTGCTGCACATCAGTGTGGGAACCATGCCGCATGCCGGGGTTATGCGGGCAATAGAGCTGCTGGGCACGGAGGTGGCACCCGCAGTTAAAAGAGCGATTGGAAAAACAGAAAACCCTCCTTATACTACAAAATAAACCTTATGCGAAGCGGATACCTGTACCTCACTCCCTCATTTGCTTTTACAGCAGCCACCACTGTAATGATAATCCTGAAAAAGAACAGTGCGATGAGCAGGGGGATCCCGATAAGCAAAAGTACAAGCACCGCGGCCACAATATAATAAATGATCATTGAGATCTGGAAATTTATCGCCTCTTTGCCCTGGTCGTCGACAAGGGGATAGATATCCCTCCTGAGCGACCATATAACTATGGGTCCTATAATGCTGCCAAAAGGAATAATGAAGCCGGCAAAGCTGCTGAGGTGGCAGAACATGGCCCAGCTACGCTCATCGCGGGTTTTTTCACCTATTCGTTCCATTTTTTAAGGTTTTGGTTTAATTTATATTGCAATCCACCCTCTTATGGCAGGTGGTAATTCACTTGATCTGATCCAAGTTCAGGAAAAAGATCTATATAAAAAGATAATACCCTGCTCAGGTATAAACCGGTAACCATTATCTGTTCAGTATCACCCGGCTGTAAGTTTTCTATACCTGATCCTCCGGGGCCCTTCATCTCCAAGTCTTTTGCGGCGGTTCTCCTCATATTCCGAATAGCTTCCTTCAAACCAGTAGACACGGGAATCACCTTCGAATGCAAGAATGTGGGTTGCAACCCGGTCCAGGAACCAGCGGTCGTGCGAAATTATTACTGCGCACCCTGCAAAATTTTCCAGCCCTTCTTCAAGTGCCCTCAGTGTATTTATATCTATGTCATTGGTAGGCTCATCAAGCAACAGTACGTTTGCATTCTCCTTCAGGGTAAGGGCAAGATGCAACCTGTTACGTTCACCACCCGAAAGAACGCCGCACTTCTTTTCCTGGTCCGCTCCCGTAAAGTTAAACCTGGCAACATAGGCGCGGGCATTCATTGACCGGTTTCCAAGCTGCACGAATTCACTATTGCCTGATATAACCTGGTATACGGTTTTTTCGGCATCAATGGCGGCATGCGCCTGATCTATATAGGCTATCCTGGCAGTTTCGCCGACTTCAAAACTTCCCCTGTTGGGTTTCTCGGCACCGGTTATCATCCTGAAAAGGGTTGTTTTACCCGCGCCATTCGGACCGATCACTCCCACGATTCCGGCCGGAGGCAGGATGAAATTAAGATCATCGAAAAGAAGCCTGCCATCATATGCCTTTGCTACATTTTTCGCCTCAATTACCTTATCTCCAAGTCGTGGCCCGTTGGGAATGAATATCTCCAGCCTTTCCTCCTTCTGCTTTACATCTTCATTAAGCATTTTGTCGTAGGCAGAAAGCCTTGCCTTTGATTTGGCATGCCGGGCTTTTGGCGCCATACGGACCCACTCAAGTTCCCGTTCAAGGGTTTTCTGTCTTTTCCCTGCAGATTTTTCCTCCATTGCCAGCCGTTTTGACTTCTGCTCAAGCCAGGATGAGTAGTTGCCTTTCCATGGTATTCCTTCTCCCCTGTCAAGTTCCAGTATCCAGCCGGCCACGTTATCAAGAAAATAGCGGTCATGCGTTATTGAGATAACCGTACCCTTATACAACTTCAGATGCTGCTCGAGCCACTGCACCGACTCGGCATCAAGATGGTTGGTGGGCTCATCCAGCAGAAGGATATCGGGTTCCTCAAGGAGCAGGCGGCATAGCGCCACTCTTCTGGCCTCTCCTCCTGAAAGATTTGTAACCGGGCTGTCTCCATCGGGACAGCGCAGTGCATCCATGGCGCGTTCAAGCTTGCTTTCCAGGTCCCATCCGTTCAGATTATCGATCTTTTCGGTCAGCTCGCCCTGTTTTTCTATAAGCTGGTTCATAGTTTCATCATCCATTGGTTCGGCAAACCGGTTGTTGATCTCTTCATACTCCTTGAGCAACGCGGCCATATCGCCAACCCCATCCATGACATTTTCCCTTACTGTTTTATCCGGGTCAAGTACAGGCTCCTGCTCAAGCATCCCGACTGTATAACCCGGAGAAAAAACAACCTCTCCATTGAATGATTTTTCCTTCCCGGCTATGATTTTCAGCAATGTAGATTTTCCGGAACCATTAAGTCCGATAATCCCTATTTTGGCACCATAAAAAAAGGATAGATAGATATTGTTCAATACTTTCTTTTGTGGTGGATAGATCTTGCTTACTCCAACCATTGAAAAAATCACCTTTTTATCTTCACTCATATTTTCAAAGGGTTAATGATTCTGCTGAATTATTTATAAATTACACGCAAAATTACGCTTTTTGTTCATCTTATCAATCCTGCGAAGGTTGACGCATTGTTATGGTATAATCCGGACCCTGTTGCAGATTTTTTCAACCAGCTTCATGAGCTATTGCATATTTTATTATTTTTGGACAATGGTAAAAAGAAGAAGTTCATTGGCACAGGCCTGTACGGTTTTCAAAAAATGCCCTAAATGAGAATTTTCAATAAGCTGGTAAATTATTTCGGTCAGGGTTTACATGGTAAATGCAATGAAAGCACTATCAGTAACATCATCTTCATCGGCCTTATATGTCTTGCAGGTTTTTGCCTTTTTGCCATTTTTGGAATAGTAGCTGTTGCCAGGGGCGAATTATTCAATGGTATCGTTTCGCTTTTTACCGCACTTCTTCTGCTTGGCTGCATTCACTGGATAAAAAATACACAGAATCATGTTCTGGCTGCCAGGTTCATTTTAACGGTTATTATACTTTCCCTGCTTTCTATGCTGGCAGTGGGTAATGCTGAAGACTCAATACTGGTCTGGTTCCCGGCGATACCATTGCTGGCTGTTTTTATACTGGGCAACAGGAACGGGGGACTGGTATCTTTGGCATTTCTGCTGATAACTTTCCTGCTTCTTGTTCTTCCCGAAAGATATACCGATGTACAACTGGTTAATCCTGTTTTGGCATTAAGGCTGCTTGGTGTTTATCTTGTCCTTTACATTACAGCATCTGTTATGGAACACTTCCGGTCAGATCACCAGCGTGCCCTCGAGTTTGAGCTTCGCGAAGCAAAACATGAAACCAGGCATAAGGAATCTTTTATATCAAAACTTTCTCATCAACTTCGCACTCCCCTGAGTAACATCATGCTAGTAGGACACATGGTCGACAGGGCCAATCTGACAGAAGAGCAGAAAGATATGATGGATACTATAATAGCATCGGCAAACAACCTTGTAACAACCCTGGAAAATATTGCGGAAATTGCAGATACGGATATCGAAGATGAAAAATCACTCCAGGCTAGCGAATTCAACCTGTATGCGGCAATAAACAGTATAGTCAAATTGTTCAGGGTACAGAAGGAACCGGCCGTTGATTTCAATCTTTCCATTGATGAAACCTTGAAAAAACAATCGCTCAGGGGTAATCCGGTACTTCTTAAACAAATATTCCTCAACCTTATCGAAGCTATATTCAAAAATAAAGCCAGGGGCAGGATCACGATCAGTATTAAAGCAGGCATACATAACCATGTATCAGATATGGCTGAGATCAGGTTTGAGATCAAAACAAACAAACCCGTTGATCTTTTTCCCTGGGAACAGGACTCCGGTTACCTGAAAGGTGATTATGATGTCCATTACACAAGGCATATCGATAATCTTGATCTTAATATTGCCAGCAAGATCATAACTCAGATGAAGGGGAAGTTGCGCATACTCAGAACACAGGAAAAAAATCCGGTTTTCCTGTTCACCATTCCCTTCAATGTCCTTGATATTTCAACCATAACAAAGGATAAGTCTGCAGAAAAACCGGTCATAAACCGTGATGTTTACGAACAATTAAAAGAGACCAGTCTTCTTCTTGTTGAAGATAATGAGATAAACCAGAAAATTGTAGTACTCAGCCTTAAGAACTATATCAAAAATATCGATGTGGCAAGCAATGGAAAAGAGGCACTGGATATGTTCGGTACCTCCAGGTATGATGTAATACTGATGGATGTCCAGATGCCAGTGATAGATGGTTTTGTTGCTACCAAAAAAATCAGGGAACTGGAATCAACCACCAACACACATACCCCTATAATCGCTATTACCGCGAATGCACTTCACGGAGACAGGGATAAATGCCTGGAAGCGGGAATGGACGATTATATAAGCAAGCCCTTTCAGGTTGAAGATCTGGTCGGGAAAATAACCAGTCTCCTGTCTCCACAGTCAGACGGCCAGTGCCAGTGACTACCTCTGTTTTTCCCCTTTCGCTGCATCATCTTTGCATGATGAAGCCCTGCAGGAATTAGCAGCAGAGAACCCTTTCTCAGTCAGCCAGGGCTTTTTGCCGGATCTTTTCAGTCGCCAGGGTTTTTTTGCCGGATCTTTTCAGTCAGCCCAGGTTTTTTTTCATCTGATCAGCTTCCCGGCCCTTTACCATATGATATTCCCGGCCTGATTCCCATTACAAGAATATCGTCAACCTGCTCATGATCTCCCATCCACTGGATTATACCCTGATCAAGCAGTTCTCTTTGCCTTGAAGCAGGCTGGGAATGAATATTTAACAACAGGTGCCTGAAGCGCCTGTACTTAAACTTTTTCCCTTCTTCTCCGCCGAACTGGTCAGGATAACCATCGGAAAAAAGATATATCACATCATCTTTCTGAAGCTCCACGTTATGATTTTTAAATTTTTCTTCAGTAAGATCATTCATTAAACCCACTGAGAACCTGTTCCCCTTTATCTCCATGATCTTGTTATCCCTGACCAGGTACAGGGGTGAAAAGGCGCCGGCAAATTCAAGGGTGCCGGTTTTTCTGTCCAAAACACAGAAACCCATATCCATGCCGTCCCTGAAGGAAATATCCCTTTCGTCCCCCTGGCTGAAGATACCTGAAAAATCTTCATTAAGGATATTGAGGATTTCAGCAGGTTTTTCAATGCATTTTACATTTATTATGTTCCTGATTAGCTCGAACCCGATAATAGACATAAATGCACCGGCTACTCCATGACCGGTACAGTCAATTACAGCAAAGAACACCTTGTCATTGACCTGGCTTACCCAGTAAAAGTCTCCGCTGACAATATCCTTTGGTTTATAATAAATGAATGATTCGGGAAACAGCCTTGATAATTGCCTGTAGTTGGGCATCATGGCTATCTGTATCCTTTTGGCGTAATTTATGCTGTCGGTAATATTTCTGTTTTTTAACGTTAGTTCTTCCTTTTGCCTTGAGATCTCATGAGAGGCAAGTTCCTTTTCCTTCAGGACAAGGTTTGCATGACGCAGCTGCCGGGTGCTGTAAAAAACAAGCAGGTAAATAAAAAACGATATGACCAGCGAATATCCAATGTAGGCATAAACCGTCAGCCACCAGGGGGCAATTATGATTATCCTGAATGAAAAGCCATCTTCATTCCAAATATCATCATTGTTCGATCCCTTTACCCTGAAAGTGTACGAACCGGCGGGGATCCTGGAATAATTCGCAATACGCCTGTTCCCGGGATAAGTCCATTTATCTTCCAGTCCTTCCAGTATATATGCATACTTGTTCTTTCCGGGTCTTGTAAAATCAAGTGCTGCAAACTCAATGCCAATGGAATTTTCAAAATGGCGCAGGACAATTTCATCATCCTGTCTTATATTAATGAACATGTTCCCTTCCGGGGAAAAAATCTCAAACGAAGTTACCACCAGCGGCGGAATTGTGCTGTTCACCTCTATCGAATCTGGCAAAAAGGCATTAACACCGTCAATACCGCCAAAAAACATTTCCCCCTCATCGCTTTTATAGCTTGCTCCCAGATTGAATTCATAATTCTGTAATCCATCGGCTACATCATAATTTGTTATTTCAAGGTCTGACGGATCAAACCGTGCCAAACCGTAATTAGTGCTCAGCCAGAGGTGCCCGTTATTATCCTCCTCTATTGCATAGATCAGGTTGTTCGGCAGTCCCTCCAGTTCAGAAAAAACGATAAAGGATTCAGTATTTTCAAAAAACCGGTTCAAACCGGTAATAGAACCTATCCACAGGTTGCCGGATGAATCCTCATGCAGGCAGGTAAGTTCGTTATGGCTCAGACTATAGCGGCCCATTTCGGCATTTCTGAGGTAGTTTCTGAACTCCCCGGTTTCCCTGTTAAAGCGGCTTAATCCATTAGCCGTTGCAAGCCAAATATATCCTGAACGGCATTCAATGATGTCATTTACATGATTGGATGGGATGCTGGCAGGATCCATGGGTATATGATAATAACTTTCCAGGATATCATCATTAAACGAATGCAACCCATACCTGGTGCCGATCCAGAGAACCTGCCGTGAATCCTCCATAATACCGTATATCCTGTTGGAATTGAAAACAAGGCAATCATCCGGGTATCCGGAAGGGCAGAAAGATTCAAAACCTTCAGAATGGTTTTTATACATAACTATTCCATTTCTTGTACCAATAAGTATCCGGTTTTGTGAATCCCTGAATATCACATGAACAAAATCATCGGGAATAAGCCGGTTTCTCTGCTCAGCATTGGCGGAATAATGCCTTGTTTCGCCCGTTTGACGGTTTATAATGAATAGACCGGCGCCCCAGGTTCCAAGCCATAACTCATTCTGGTTTACCTGGAAAATGGAGGCTATAAAAGAGGCAGCCCTGGGTGAATCAGGCATGAAATCATGAATCCTGTAGGTTTTGAATTTGCTCCTGGCATCTATCATGTACAATCCTCCGATTGTTCCGACCCAGATGTTTCCTGACCGGTCTTCGACAATAGATGTAACTTCCATATCGGGGAAGCAAACTGAAATATCTTCCAGAGAAAAAGGGGGGGATCCTTTCCTGCCGGGAACAGAGGAAAACAGACCACCGTTGGTGCCAACCCATAAAGTCCCTCTGGAGTCCTGCTTTATCGAGTTGATATTGTTTATACGCTGACGGTTGCCATAGCTGTCGTCAATATGGAATGCCCTGAAGACCTTATTGTTTGGGTCAAATAAATTCAGTCCGTTTCCGGTACCCACAAGAAGATATCTACCGGTAATTTCAATAATTGATCTTATATTGTTGTTGCTTATGGATCCGTGATCTTCGGGATCATGGAAATATCTTGTGAATACTTCCTTTTCCCTGTCAAATAAAAACATCCCGTCTTTTGATCCCACCCATAATCTTCCTGAAGAATCTTCATAGATCGGAAAACTGCCCGGGCCGGAAATATAATTGAACACATCATTGAAATGGGGGAAATGCGTGAAAATACCTGATCCGGGATCAAGCCTGTCAATGCCTTCCCCTGTCTTCAGCCAGATCGAACCCCTTCTATCCTGGTAAACCCGGGAAATATCATTTCTGCTCACCGATCCCGGGTCAGCCGGATCATGCCGGAAGATCTCAAATGTGTTGGTAGCTCTGTCGAACTTATTGAGACCATCCTGAGTTCCTGCCCATATGTTCCCGTCCCTGTCTTCAATAACCGATTGAATATTGCTGTTTGACAAGGAATTGGGATCTGACGGCTGGTGCCGGTAAACAACAAATTCATATCCATTGAACTTGTTTAGTCCATCCTGCGTTCCTATCCACAAATAGCCATATGAATCCTGGATGATAGTATTAACCGACACCTGTGATAATCCCTGCTCCAGACTGTATTTAACGATTCGCCGGTTATGCTCCGATGCATTCAGAGACGATACGGGCATCATCAGCATTCCGTATAGCAGTCCACGGAACATCAAGGCAAGGAACCCCTGCTTATATGGCAAATAATCAAGCAAAATTCCGGATCAGTAATTTATCGGGAATATCCGGATATTCCTGATCCTTATTGCTTTACAGTTACTGATAATATAACAATCAGCTTTGAAAACCATGCGGCATTCATAATCAGGACCGGAAAAATCAGATACTCCTGCAATTAATAATTGTGCTAATTTAATATTTCTTCCCAACAGGCCACCTTTTAAAATAAAAAAACCGGTTCAAGAAGAGCCGGTTAATTATTTCAGATGAGAGCAGATGTCTATTTTTCTGCCTGTTGTTTAAACCATTCCAGTGGTTGAGATATTGGCCTCTCAATCGGCAAACCGTAGGCCCTTGCCCAGAGAAGCTGGGCGAGGATCCCCAGCGATCTGGATACACCAAACAGGACCGTATAAAACTCGAATTCCTTTATACCATAATGATTCAAAAGAACACCGGAGGCGGCATCAACATTTGGCCAGGGATTCTTGATCTTGCTTATGTTTCCCAGAACTTCGGGAACTACTTCGTAAAGGCATTCAACCACCTGAAACATGGTATCGTGCGGAAGATATTTTTTCCCGAATTCCAACTGGGCGGTAAAACGCGGATCGGTTTTTCTTAGTACGGCGTGACCGTAACCGGGTATCACTTTGCCGGCTTCAAGCTGTTTAACAACATAATCACGTATTTTATCCTTTTCAGCACAGGATTTGCCTATCTGATTCAGCATATCCTGGATCCATCTTATGACTTCCTGGTTGGCGAAGCCATGCAGGGGGCCGGCCAGCCCGTTCATTCCTGCAGAAAATGCGTAGTAGGGATTGCTGAGGGCAGAACCAACAAGATGGGATGCATGTGCCGATACATTACCTCCTTCATGATCGGCATGAAGAAACATATACAGACGCAGAAGCCTGTGCACCTCAAAATTATCATATCCCATCATATGGGCAAGATTTGCTGCCCAATCAAGAGAACCGTCGGCTTCAATCTGTTTATTTTCATGATATGTCCTGCGGTAAATATATGCAGCTATTCGCGGAATGCGGGCAATAAGGTCCATGATATCCTCATATGTTGAATCCCAGTAATCCTTCTTACTGGCCCCGGCCATGTATGCAGAATAAAATTTTGAACTGGCTGCCATTGAAAGAATAGCCGCCGAAAACTGGGCCATTGGCCTTGCATCTATTGGCATGGAATCAAGTACCCCGTATATGTATCCGGGTAATGCAGAACGTTGGGCCCAATCCTTGCTTAGCGCGGCAACATCTTCATCTGAAGGAAGCTCGCCTAACAGCATAAGATAAAATATTCCTTCGGGCAGTGGTTCTCCTTTTGGGTGGGCCTTGGGCAGTAGTTCCCGAAGTTCGGGTATTGAATATCCCCTGAACCGGATCCCCTCTTCCGGATCAAGTTTTGAGGTATCTGTAAGAAGACTTACAACGCCTTTCATGCCGCTTAAGACACTGCCTATCGTTACGGTTCCGATCTCCTTGTCTGCATGATCGGCCATCAGTTTTTTATACTCTGCCACACGTGGCAGTGCTTTCTCAACAAATTTATTCTTTAATGACATTTTAGTGATTTATATAATATTTATGATAAAGCTAATAAAAAACGGCAATTATACCAAATATGGGGATTTGGGCCCCATTTGGACCCATTGCCTGTTATCTGCCATGGTCGGCACATTCCACCGTTCCGGAACTACCCGGTTTCCATATACTAACGGCTTAACTGGAAATTCAGGAATTATAGCACAAGGCATCCAGCATTTAAAGGCTAAGGCGGCAATTTTGAAGGTGCATTCCGGGTTACAAACAGGACAGGCAAGGAAGTGAAATAGTCACCCGGAAATCATAAAAAGGGGGAACCTGTCCCCCTTTAAAGCGTTCGTTGATAAATCTTATTTTTTATAATATTTGAAAGTTCTCCCTGGATATTTGGCAAGGTCGCCGAGAGTTTCCTCTATCCTGAGCAGCTGATTGTATTTGGCTACCCTGTCGGAACGTGAGGCAGAACCTGTTTTTATCTGACCGGTGTTCAGTGCTACTGCAAGATCGGCGATGAAATTGTCCTCGGTCTCGCCTGACCTGTGGGAGATGATCGATGTCATTTCATTCTGGGTTGCAAGCATCACTGCATTGATGGTTTCCGTCAGTGTGCCGATCTGGTTTACCTTGACCAGGATCGAATTGGCAGAACCCTCATCTATACCTCGCTGAAGCCGTTTTACATTTGTCACGAACAGGTCATCACCAACAATTTGCACCTTGTGGCCTATTGCCTTATGCAGCTGGTTCCATCCATCCCAGTCATCCTCATCAAAACCGTCCTCTATTGAAACGATCGGATATTTCTCAACCCACTCCTTCCAGAAATCAACAAGCTGGGCGCTTGTGAACGTCTGACCTGTCGATTCAAATTCATAGACCTTCTTTTCCTTATTATAGAACTCTGACGCTGCAGCATCCAGGGCAATCACAATATCATCGCCGGGAGTGTATCCTGCCTGCCTGATCGCTTCCAGCACAACTTCAATGGCTTCCTCATTTGATCCCAGGTTCGGGGCAAAACCTCCCTCGTCGCCTACATTTGTGGAGTGGCCGTTATTCTTCAGAACCGACTTAAGGCTGTGAAAAATTTCCGCCCCCATACGCAGTGCCTCTGAAAAGGAGGAAGCACCAACGGGCATGATCATGAATTCCTGTATATCGATTTTGTTATCGGCATGTGACCCGCCGTTAAGTATGTTCATCATAGGTACAGGAAGCGTATTGGCATTTACTCCGCCTATATAACGGTAAAGGTCCTGACCGGTAGAGGCAGCAGCAGCACGGGCCACGGCAAGTGATACTCCAAGGATTGCGTTTGCGCCAAGTTTTCCTTTGTTTTCGGTCCCGTCCAGTTGTATCATTGCAGCATCGATGCCATTCTGATCCTGAACTTCATAACCTGCAAGCTCATCGTTTATAACACTATTTACATTATTGACGGCCTGCTGGACACTTTTCCCAAGGTATTTTTCCTTGTCACCATCACGCAGTTCAACTGCTTCGTGAACACCGGTCGAAGCACCTGAGGGTACTGCGGCACGGCCGAAAAAACCATTCTCAGTTATAACTTCCACTTCAATTGTGGGGTTTCCGCGCGAATCCAGAATTTGTCTGGCATGTATCCGGGCAATTTGCTCCATAATAAAAAATTTTTTAAGGTAAATAAAAAAAGTTTGTAAAAAAAAGGACAAGGAATACGTTCCTTATCCTTTTCCAGATAAAAATTATATTTTGTTATTTCTATTTTTCTTCATCTGAAGGTTCATTACCCTTACCGGAATCGGTTTCATCCTTTCCTTCATCGCCGGTAGCGGTTTCATCCTTTTTCATTTCCGGTTGATCTTTCTCCTTTTCCGCTGCCTCTTCCTTGCTGCTTTTGCCGGAGGCAGATTCATCCTTTTCTTCATCGCCGGTAGCGGTTTCATCCTTTTTCATTTCCGGCTGATCTTTCTCCTTTTCCGCTGGCTCTTCCTTACTGCTTTTGCCGGAGGTATCTGCAACGCCGTCACCCTGTTCTTTTTCAACGTCGTCGGACTGTTCCTTTTCAGTATCGTCATCCCGTTCCTTTTCAACTTCCACTCCCTGTTCCTTTTCCCCTTTTGGAGCTTCCTTTGTTTCTTCAGCTGCCGCAGTGTCTTCAGTCTTTACTTCTTCTGTTCCTTCCGCTTTTTTATCCTTTTCTGCGACTGCTTCCGGAGCGGAGGCTACAGCTTTGGCGCCGGTATCCTCAGTTTTCTTTCCACGTCCCCTGCGTCTGCGTCTTGCTGCCGGTTTTTCTTCCCGGGTTTCTGCAAGCATATTCTCATTATAATCTACCAGCTCGATTATACACATATTCGCATTATCACCCAGCCTGTTCCCTGTCTTGAGAATTCTTGTATATCCACCCGGTCTGTCGGCGATTTTTGGAGATACTTCCCGGAATAATTCAGAAACGGCAAATTTGTTTTTCAGATAACTGAAAACAGTTCTCCTGGAATGGGTTGAATCATCTTTTGCTCTGGTCAGCAGGGGCTCGACGTAAATCCTTAATGCTTTGGCCTTTTCAACAGTAGTTGTTATTCTTTTATGCAATATAAGCGAAGATGCCATATTGGCCAGCATAGCCTTCCTGTGAGAACTGGTTCGCCCCAAATGATTTAACTTCTTTCTGTGTCTCATTTTCTATTATTCCTTGTCTAATTTATATTTTGATATATCCATTCCGAAATTCAGATTCATCGATTCAAGCAGTTCATCCAGTTCAGTAAGGGATTTCTTTCCGAAATTCCTGAATTTGAGCAAATCGTTCTTATTGAATTTTACAAGATCTCCCAAAGTTTCAACTTCGGCAGCTTTCAGGCAGTTAAGTGCCCTGACCGAAAGATCGAGGTCTACCAGCCGTGACTTGAGCAGTTGCCGCATATGCAAAACTTCCTCATCGAATTCTTCATGAGCAAATTTCTCATCGGACTCCAATGTGATCTTTTCATCTGAAAACAACATAAGATGGTACATCAAAATCTTTGCAGATTCCTTAAGTGCCTCTTTGGGATGGATGGATCCGTCAGTATGTATGTCGAAAATTAGTTTTTCGTAGTCGGTTCTTTGCTCAACACGGTAATCCTCTACCAGGTACTTGACATTCTTAACTGGTGTGAATATGGCATCCATCGGTATGATCCCGAATTCGCCCTCCGCAGGTTTATTCTCTTCCGAGGGCACATATCCGCGTCCCTTGCCTATATTAATCTCCATCTGTAGCTTAGTATCGGGTTCCATGCGGCAAATAAGATGGTCCGGATTGAGAACAGCAAAGCCGCTAAGGAATTTAGCAATATCTCCCGCCCTGAATTCTTCCTGTCCGGTTATGGATATATTAATTTTTTCTCCCTCGGTTTCCTCGATCTGCCTTTTAAACCGTATCTGCTTCAGATTAAGCACTATTTCGGTAACATCTTCAATAACACCGGTAATGGTTGAAAATTCATGATCGACACCGGCAATTTTGACCCAGGTTATAGCATATCCCTCAAGAGAAGATAGTAACACTCTTCTGAGAGAATTGCCGATAGTAATCCCGTAACCGGGTTCTAGTGGACGAAACTCGAATTTACCGTGAGTATCGGTGGTTTCGAGCATAATAACCTGTTCTGGTTTCTGAAATGCTAATATTGCCATTACCTTTTTTATTTTGAATACAATTCTACAATCAATTGTTCTTTTATATTTTCCGGAATTTCTTCCCGTTCAGGCATGTTCAAAAACCTTCCTGCCAGTTTCTCTGAATCCCATTCAATCCATGAATAGGGATTCCGCTTTCTGCTTACGAGCGATTCGGTGATCACAACAAGCGATTTTGATTTTTCCCTGACACCGACATAATCACCGGCCTTAACTGTATAAGAAGGAATGTTTACAACTTTTCCGTTTACGGTAATATGCCTGTGGGAGACAAGCTGGCGGGCTCCTGCCCTGGTGGGTGCAATCCCCATACGGAACACAACATTATCCAGCCTTGATTCAAGAAGCTGGAGCAATGCTTCACCGGTAATCCCCTTAGAGCGGGATGCCTTTTTAAAAAGGTTCAAAAACTGGCGTTCCAGCACACCATATGTATATTTTGCCTTCTGTTTTTCCTGAAGTTGCACTCCATATTCTGAAGTCTTCTTCCTTCTACGTATATTCCCATGCATACCGGGTGGATAACTCTTCTTTTCTAGTACCTTGTCGGGTCCGAAAATGGGCTCTCCGAATTTCCTGGCTATTTTTGTTCTTGGTCCTGTATATCTTGCCATTTCAATGAATAGATTATATAATATTTTATCTGGTCAGTTTGTTATACACGTCTTCTTTTCGGCGGACGGCAGCCATTATGGGGCAACGGAGTTACGTCAACTATCTCGGTAACCTCGATCCCGCTAGTATGAATTGTTCTTATTGCAGATTCCCTGCCGGAACCAGGTCCCTTCACAAATACCTTGACCTTTCGCAATCCAAGGTCATATGCTTTTTTGGCACAATCCGCAGCCGATACCTGTGCGGCATAAGGCGTGTTCTTTTTGGAACCCCTGAAGCCATTCTTGCCGGCTGAGGACCATGAAATGACCTGACCGCTGCTATTGGTCAATGTAACAATGATATTGTTAAAAGATGCATGAATATGGGCCTGTCCTACAGGCTCAACTTTTACTACTCTCTTTTTTGATGTACCTACTTTCTTCGCCATATTACCAATTATTTGGTTGCCATTTTCTTGTTGGCAACAGTTTTCTTTCTGCCTTTACGGGTGCGTGCATTATTTTTGGTGCTTTGTCCCCGAACAGGTAAGCCGATACGATGACGGATGCCACGGTAACAACCTATATCCATCAATCTTTTGATATTCATCTGCACAGAAGACCTCAATTCACCCTCAACCTTCAACTTCTCGTTAATAATGTTCCTTATCTGTGACAACTGGTTATCGTCCCAGTCCTTTACCTTGATATTAGGGTCTATGCCGGCCTCTTCAAGAATTTGAACGGCAGTGCTCCGGCCTACTCCGAAAATATAGGTCAGACCCACTTCACCCCTTTTGTTTTTTGGTAAATCTACACCAACGATTCTTGCCATAACAATTTATTGTTTTTTACTAAATTTTCTATTATTACCCCTGTCTTTGCTTGAACTTGGGGTTTTTTTTGTTAATAACGTATAAACGTCCTTTTCTGCGGACAATCTTGCAATCCGCACTTCTTTTCTTAACTGATGCTCTGACCTTCATTTCTCAATGTTTTTTTATTTATATCTGTAACTTATCCTTCCCTTGCTAAGATCGTAAGGAGACATCTCAACCTTTACCTTGTCACCCGGAAGGATCTTGATGTAATGCATCCGCATTTTACCGGAAATATGGGCAATGATTGTGTGACCGTTTTCCAGTTCAACTTTAAACATTGCATTGGATAAGGCTTCAACAATTGTACCGTCTTGCTCTATGGCTTTTTGTTTTGCCATGGTAATCCCATGTTTTTATTGATTAACACTTCTTCAATATATTTGAACGAAGACAGAATATCTGCCTTTTCCCTGTCAACAACAACGGCATGTTCATAATGGGCCGAAGGTTGATTATCCTTTGTTCGTATTGTCCATCCATCGGCTTCCTGCACTATTCCCTTACTACCCAGATTGATCATCGGTTCAATGCAAAGTACCATTCCCTTCTTTAGCAGAACCCCCCGTCCCCGTTTTCCGTAATTCGGGATTTCGGGTTTTTCGTGAAGGTTTTTTCCCAAACCATGTCCGACCATTTCTCTTACAACGGTGAAACCCGCTTTTTCAGCGTGCTGTTGTATGGCATTTCCTATATCGCCAACACGTTTTCCTGCTATTGCCTGTTCAATACCCTTGTAAAGTGCCTCATAGGTTACCAGCATCAATTCGGCAATCTTTTCGGAAACTTCTCCCACAGCATATGTATATGCAGTATCGCCATAGTATCCCTTCATTTTCACTCCGCAATCGACCGATAGTATATCTCCCGACCTGAGAACATATGAAGAGGGTATGCCATGTACAACCTGGGAATTTACCGAGGTGCAGAGGGTATTGGGAAAACCTCCGTATCCCTTGAACCCGGGTTCGGCACCATGATCCCTTATATATTGCTCCGCTACCTTGTCCAGATCGAGAGTTGTAATCCCGGGGGCAACCATCCTGGCAACTTCTGCCAGGGCTTTTGATGCAAGCAGGTTGCATTCCCGCATAATTTCAATTGTCTCTTCTGTGTTGTCGTTAAACATCAAAGAACTCGTATTTTATTTTAGAGGCCGCCGCTTCGGCCTTTAATTCTTCCTGTTTTCATCAGGCCATCGTAATGCCTCATAAGCAGGTGACTTTCAATCTGCTGTAGTGTGTCAAGCACCACACCTACCATAATCAATAGAGATGTGCCACCGTAAAACTGGGCAAACTGTGTGTGTACTCCCGCCTGCATGGCAAATGCAGGCAATATGGCTACAATGGCAAGGCATATCGACCCTGGCAGGGTTATTCTCGACATTACGGTATCCAGGAATTCAACGGTCTTTTTCCCGGGTTTTACACCAGGTATAAACCCGCCGTTCCGTTTCATATCTTCAGCCATCTGGCCCGGGTTTATAGTAACTGCCGTATAGAAATAGGTAAACAGAATAATAAGAACGGCAAACGTAAAGTTGTACCAGAAACCGGCAAAGTTACTGAAGGCAGCAGCAAAACCGGTCATTGCATCGGTGGCCACAAAACCTGAAAGTGTAAGGGGTACGAACATCAGGGCCTGGGCGAATATTATCGGCATCACACCGGCCGAATTAACCTTGAGTGGTATATATTGCCTTACACCTCCATATTGTTTGTTACCAACTATCCTTTTTGCATACTGTACCGGTATGCGTCTTGTACCCTGCACCAGCAGGATGACTCCCATAAAGATAAAGAACAGTATCACCATTTCAACAATGAATACTATCAATCCTCCTCCTGCCTGTGCCTCGAGCCTTGCAAAAAACTCGGCGAAAAGCGAAAAGGGCAGCCGCGCAATAATACCTACCATGATGATCAGCGATATCCCGTTACCGATACCCTTGTCGGTTATGCGCTCGCCAAGCCACATGACAAACATGGTGCCGGATATGAGTATAACCACTGAAGATACATAGAAAAAAGCTCCCTCCAGCACGAATGCCTGGGGGGGTAGCTGCATCCGCAGGTTGGTAAGATATGCCGGTCCCTGGAAAATCAATATCAAAACCGTCAGATATCTTGTGATCTGGTTGATCTTCCTTCTTCCGCTTTCTCCTTCTCTCTGCAGCCGCTGAAAGTAGGGTATTGCAATACCGAGCAACTGGACAACGATTGAAGCAGAAATGTACGGCATTATACCCAGGGCAAAAATGGATGCATTTGCAAATGCTCCTCCTGAAAACATATCCAGCAGTCCCAGTATCCCGTCGGCGGTCTGTTCCTGCAGGGCTGCAAGATGGGCAGGATCAATGCCCGGCAACACTACGAAAGATCCGAGCCTGTAAATCATTAATATTCCAAGCGTATACAGAATTCTGGACCTCAGATCCTCGATCTTGAAAATATTCTTTATGGTTTCAATAAAAGACTTCATATCAGGATTAAATTTTTATTGCCGAACCGCCTGATTTTTCAATGGCTTCCCGTGCTGATTCGGAAAATGCATGAGCCCTGACTTCAAGTTTTGCATCAAGTTTTCCTCCTCCAAGTATTTTAACCAGGTCATTCCCGGAAGCAAATCCGGCATTTACAAGAGTCTGGACATCTATTGAAGAGATCTTCCCTTTTTCTGCCAGGCTTTGCAGTACATCAAGATTAACCCCCTTGTATGATTTACGGTTAATGTTTTTAAAACCGAACTTCGGCACTCTTCTTTGCAGTGGCATCTGGCCCCCTTCAAATCCGGCCGTCCTGCTGTATCCTGAACGCGATTTTTGTCCCTTATGTCCTCTTGTAGCTGTGCCTCCACGGCCTGATCCTTCTCCTCTTCCAATTCTTTTTTCCCGTTTGACAGAACCTTTCGCGGGCTTTAAATTACTTAAATCCATATCTTATTCTGTTATTTATTTTATCTCTTCTATTTTAAGCAAATGCCGCACCTTCTCGAGCATGCCCTTGAGCTGTGGAGTAGATTCCTTTTCAACGCTGCTGCTTATCCTATTAAGTCCAAGTGCAGTCAAAGTAGCTTTTTGCCTCTTTGTGCTGCCAATTTTGCTTCTTATCTGGGTGTACCTGATCTTAGCCATGGTTATATGATTAATCTATCCGTTAAAAACTCTTTCCAGGGGAATCCCCCTTAATTCGGAAATGGTATTGGCGTCGCGAAGCTGCATCAGAGCCTCAAATGTTGCCTTGACAAGATTGTGCGGATTGGATGATCCCTTTGACTTGGCAAGAACATCAATTATTCCCACACTTTCCAGTACTGCACGCATAGCGCCGCCGGCAACAACACCGGTACCATGAGAAGCCGGTTTGAGAAATACCTTTGCCCCTCCGTATTTGGCAAACTGTTCGTGAGGAATGGTACCCTTGCGGATCGGTATCCTGACCAGATTCTTTTTCGCATCTTCAATACCTTTGGATATTGCAGTAGTGACTTCATTTGCCTTGCCGAGACCATAACCGACTATTCCGTCTTCATTCCCGACCACAACTATGGCGGAAAAACTAAATGTCCTTCCTCCTTTTGTTACCTTGGTTACCCGCTGAATACTAACTACGCGGTCTTTCAGCTCAAGATCACTGGTTTTTACTTTTCTGATTGTTGTTGACATAACCTAAAATTTTAATCCTCCTTCCCTGGCGGCATCAGCCAAAGCTTTTACCCTTCCATGATATAAATAACCATTCCTGTCGAAAATTACATTGGAAATTCCCTTTTCAAGAGATTTCTCAGCTATCAGTTTTCCAACCTGTTTTGCCTGATCGGTCTTATTGACAGCTGCGGGTTCTTCCTCATCCTTTTTTCTCCGGGATGATGCAGAAATAAGGGTTTTTCCACTGAGATCGTCTACCAGCTGAACATACATTCCCTTGTTGCTGCGGAACACCGACATTCTCGGCCTCTCCTGCGTTCCGAAAACATTTTTGCGAATCCTCATCTTGATCCGCTTCCTTCTTTTAAGCTTCGTCAAAGCCATGATTTATTACAGATTTTTTAATTAATTAAACACCGGCTGATTTACCTGCTTTCTTCCTGAGCTGTTCTCCCACGAACTTGATACCCTTGCCCTTGTAAGGTTCCGGTTTACGGAAAGACCTGATCTTGGCCGCTACCTGTCCGATAAGCTGCTTGTCAATACTTTTGAGTGTGATTATGGGATTGGAGCGTCTTTCAGTTTTGGTTTCTACCTTGACTTCAGGCGGAATCTCGAAATGTATGTCATGCGAATACCCAAGGCTCAGTTCAAGTATCTGTCCCCTGGCCTCAGCCCTGAATCCAACTCCTACAAGTTCCTGTTTTATCTCAAACCCCTTTGTCACTCCTTCTACCATATTATTGACAAGTGAACGGTACAGCCCGTGCATGGACTTTGTCTGGTTATCCTCACTGCTCCTGGAAAGATTGACCTGGTTATCTTCAACCATTACCGTGATGCGGGGGTCTATTTTTTCAGAAAGCTCCCCAAGAGGTCCCTTCACAACGACCAGGTTGTCCTTGTTAATATTGACACTGACCTTTTCCGGTAATTCTACGGGTGAATATCCTATTCTCGACATGCTGATTCCTCCTGATTAATATACATAACATAATACTTCACCGCCAATGCTCTTCTGTCTTGCTTCCTTATCAGACATAACCCCCTGGGATGTTGACATGATAGCTATTCCCAGACCGTTAAGCACCCTGGGAAGATTATCCTTTCCGCGATACTGGCGCAATCCGGGTCTGCTTACACGGCGGATTGATTTAATGGCGGGAACCCTTGTTTCTGGATGATATTTCAGGGCGATTTTAATACGTCCCTGAACCGGATCATCTTCAAATTTGTAATTCAGGACATACCCTTTTTCAAAGAGGATCCTGGTAATATCTTTTTTCACGCTGGAAGCAGGTATCTCAACAATCTTATGCCTGGCCATCATTGCATTTCTCAGCCTGGTAAGATAATCTGCTATGGGATCTGTCATTTCGTTATATTTTTTAAATTACTACCAACTTGCTTTTTTCAATCCGGGAATAAGTCCCTTCGACGCCATTTCCCTGAAGGTTATCCTGCTAATCCCGAACTGGCGCATATAACCCTTGGGCCTGCCTGTAAGCATGCACCTGTTATGAAGCCTGATCGGATTACTGTTTCTCGGTAAACGGCTCAACCCTATAAAATCACCTTCTTCCTTTAGTTTGGCTCTTTTTTTCGCGTAACGGTCTACCAGTTTTTGACGACGCTTTTCGCGTGCTTTCATTGACTCTTTTGCCATATCTGAAATCTATTTTATTTTTTAAACGGTATTCCAAACTCCCTGAGAAGGGCAAACCCTTCAGCATCTGTACTGGCGGTTGTTACAAAGGTGATTTCCAAACCCATTATCTTGCTTATCTTGTCAATATCGATCTCCGGGAAAATGATCTGCTCGGAAATTCCCAATGTATAGTTCCCTCTTCCGTCAAATTTACTGCTGACCCCGCGAAAATCCCTGATACGGGGAAGTGCGGCGGCAATCAGTCTTTCCAGGAATTCATACATCCTGTCTCTTCTGAGAGTTACACGAACGCCTATTGGCATTTCACGCCTCAGCTTGAAATTTGAAATATCTTTTCTTGAAACAGTCTGAACAGCCTTCTGACCGGCAATGGCAGTAAGTTCTGCCTGTGCGACCTCAATTAGTTTCTTATCGGCAACAGCCTGTCCCACTCCCTGGTTGATCACTATCTTTTGCAACCTGGGTACCTGCATCACAGTTTTATAGTTGAATTCTTTCTTCAATGCAGGTACAACCTCTTCCAGGAATTTTTTCTTAAGTGAAGGCGTATAATCCATTACTTGATTTCCTCCCCTGTTTTTTTAGAGTAACGTACCAATTTATTATTTTCATTTAATCTTCTTCCCACCCGGGTTGGCTTTCCGGTTGAGGGATCCACAAGCATCAGGTTGGAAACATTGATCGGAGCTTCCTTTCTTATAATGCCGCCCTGGGTATGCTTTGCACTGGGTTTTGTATGCCTGGCAACCATATTGGCACCTTCTACAATAGCCTTACCTTCCCTGGACTGCAAATCAAGCACCCTGCCTTGCTGTCCCCTTGACTCGCCTGATATTATATATACCGTATCGCCCTTTTTAATATGATATTTTCTGCCCATCAATTTGATTTTTAAAATTATTATAAAACTTCCGGTGCAAGAGAAACGATCTTCATGTATCTGTCACGAAGTTCGCGGGGAACAGGTCCGAAGATACGGGTACCCCTTATTTCACCTACATTGTTCAGAAGGACAACAGCATTATCATCAAAACGGATATATGAACCATCTACCCGGCGTATTGAATTTTTTGTGCGCACTACCACAGCTTTTGTAACTGTCCCTTTTTTTATGTCTCCCGATGGAATGGCACTTTTAACGGTAACGACAATCTTGTCCCCTACCCGGGCATATTTCTTGCCACTTCCGCCCAGGACCCTGATACAAAGGACCTCTTTTGCACCGCTGTTATCGGCTACGCCTAATCTGCTTTCTTGTTGTATCATCGCTATTTTGCTCTTTCTAAAATTTCTACTACCCGCCAGCATTTATTCCTGCTGAGAGGTCTTGTTTCCATTATCTTGACGGTATCGCCGATATTACAGCTATTCTGTTCATCGTGAGCCATCAGTTTGGTCTTCTTCTTGACAAACTTGCCATAGATAGGGTGCTTTTCCCTGCGTACTACAGTTATCACGATGGATTTATCCATTTTATTGCTGGTGACAACTCCGACACGTTCTTTTCTTAAATTTCTTTCCATTTATTTTTAATAATCGGTTTCAAGCTATATCTGAATCAGGGTGATACCCTTTGCTTTTGTGAACAACCCGGTAATGATATTACCGGGAACAGGTTCATCAAGCTTCCTTATTGTTTTCTGTCAGCATACGCTGACGCAATTCAGTTTTCAATCTGGCAATAGTCCTCCTGGTTGCCGGTATTTTAAGAGGATTATCAAGCGGGGAAACAGCATGGTTCATTCTCAGCTTGAGCAACAGACCCTTTTCAGTATCTATTCTTTCCTCAATGTCACTGGTAGACAACTCCCTTATTTCTGATATCTTCATTGCATTAATAATTTATGTCCTGAATTTTTTAAGATAAACCCTTTTTATACAAAATCACGTCTTACAATGAACTTTGTGGTAATGGGTAGTTTCTGGGCTGCCAGTCTCAAGGCTTCTCTTGCTACATCCAAAGGAACTCCTTCAGCCTCAAGGATTATGCGACCCGGGGTAACCGGGGCCACAAATGCTTCAGGAGCGCCCTTACCCTTTCCCATACGGACCTCTGCAGGCTTCTTGGTAATCGGCTTATCCGGGAATATCCTGATCCAGATCTGACCTTCCCTTTTCATATGGCGGGTAGCCGCCTGCCTGGCAGCTTCTATCTGGCGACCTGTGATCCATGTTTCCTCAAGTGCCTTTATCCCGAATGATCCGAAAGCCAATTCAGCACCTCTCTGGGCGTTGCCTTTCATTTTACCTTTCTGCTGTCTTCTGAATTTTGTTTTCTTTGGCTGTAACATTACTACCTTCTCTTAATATATCTTATTTAACCTTTTTTTCTTCTTTTAAATCCGCCGCGCTCTTTCGGCTTTTCACCGGGAAGGGGACCGCCAGCGGCAATATTGGGAGAAAGATCCTGTTTGCCGTACAGCTCGCCTTTGCATATCCATACCTTTATCCCGATTAACCCTACTTTAGTAAGTGCCTCTGCAAGAGCATAATCGATATTTGCCCGCAGTGTATGAAGAGGAGTGCGGCCTTCCTTGTACATTTCGGATCTTGCCATTTCAGCGCCGCCCAGTCTTCCGCTGATCTGCACCTTGATCCCTTCAGCACCCATCCTCATTGTAGAAGCTATGGACATTTTAATTGCACGGCGATAGGATATCTTACCCTCGATCTGCCTGGCCAGATTGTTGGCAACTATTGTTGCATCCAGCTCGGGCCTTTTTATTTCAAAGATATTTATCTGAACGTCCTTCTCGGTGATCTTCTTTAGCTCCTCCTTGAGCTTGTCAACCTCCTGGCCTCCCTTGCCGATAATTATTCCGGGCCTCGCGGTATTTACCGTTACTGTGATCAGTTTAAGGGTCCTTTCTATAATTATCTTTGAAATGCTGGCCTTGGCAAGCCTTGCAGTTAAATATTCCCGGATTTTATGATCTTCTATCAGTTTGCCGGAATAATCATTCCCGCCGTACCAGTTGGAATCCCAGCCACGGATAATGCCCAGTCTGTTGCTTATCGGATTTACTTTCTGTCCCATTGACTATTGTTTTGTATTTGTTTCCTCTGTCGGTTCAACTTTGTCCAGCACGATTGTAACATGGTTGGACCGTTTCCTTATACGGTGAGCCCTCCCCTGCGGTGCGGGCCTTAATCTTTTCAGGGTCCTGGCCTGATCGACGAAAATTTCCCTGACAATAAGATGGCTGTCTTCAATACGCACACCTTCATTCTTGTTCTGCCAGTTCGATATTGCAGAAAGAAGCAGCTTCTCAACCCTGCGGGATGCTTCCTTTGAACTGAATTTTAAAGTATCGAGTGCCTTGTTGACCTCTTCACCTCTTACCATGTCGGCAACAAGCCGCATTTTCCTTGGTGAGGTGGGGCAGTTACGTAAAACAGCAAATGCCTTGTTCTTCTTTTCATCTTTTATTTGCTGTGCCCGTTGTTGTTTTCTGGATCCCATTGCTGATCAATATGTTAATCGTTCTTAAGTCTGATTATTTCTTTTTGCCACCATGGCCGCGGAACATCCTTGTTGGTGAAAATTCACCGAGCTTATGCCCTACCATGTTTTCTGTTATATACACGGGTATGAATTTGTTTCCGTTGTGTACGGCGATCGTATGCCCGACAAAATCAGGAGAAATCACTGAACGGCGCGACCATGTTTTGACAACGGTTTTCTTTCCCGAGCGGGTCATATCGGTAACCCGTTTTTCAAGCTTAAAATCAATAAAAGGGCCTTTTTTAAGTGAACGGCTCATAACTATCTTTGGTGTTCTGAATTATTTTTTTCGTTTCTCAACAATGTACTTATTTGAAGCTTTCTTCCTTGAACGGGTTTTAAATCCCTTAGCCGGCAAGCCGGCCCTTGATCGCGGATGGCCACCTGAAGCACGACCTTCGCCACCACCCATCGGATGATCCACC
>SLGC01000439.1 GCA_007123885.1 Bacteroidales bacterium
AGTTATAAGATTGTAAATCATGCACATATATTTTGCATTTAAGTTATTTTGGCATTGCATAGGGATGTATCCCCTTGTTTATTCATCTCTTTTTGTCTGACGAAGTCTGATGGGGATTCATGACTATAATTATTAATTGTATATCAGGATGTTTTCACACCATTTATGATGATCATGCATTTGTAATAGTAAAACATATAATTGTCCGGAAGGTTGAAAGGATCTTATCATTGATAACAGGATCAATTATTATTTGACGGTATCATTATGACAGTCATGCCATAATACAGGGCAGAAAGCTCTCTGCCCCTGATGAGTTATTTAACCCGGCACGGATTATCCCATTTCTTTTTCATGATAAACAAGAACAGGTAAAGAGGCTTTTTTAATAACTTTCCTGGTGGTACTTCGTTTGAAGATCCTCTCAAAGAAATCTCTGTTCTGCTTCAAAATTGCAATCAATGAAGCTCCTTTATTGATGGCATATTCGTTTATTTCTTCAGCAATATTTTTGTCTTTTTCATCAGGTATGGTTTCCAGATGAATTTTATCGTAGCCGGTCATTGACTCTATATTGTCTTTTATTTTCGTTAGCCTCTCTTCCTCTTCTTTATTATTTTCTGAAATATGAAGAGCCGTTATTTCGGGTGAAAATTTTTCGTATAAAGTTATCAGGTTCTTTATGGTTTCCGGATCCTTTTCATGATAAACAGTTGCATATACTATTTTGTGGAAAGATTCATAGCTTTTGTCAGGCGGAATTACCAGGCAGGGGCAGTTTACGTCAAGAATAAGATCGATATTCGGGGTTTCCAGATTCCAGAATCCATGTTCATGTTCGTTTTCCAGAACCACAATATCAGCCTTGTTTTCTGCCACCAGCCGGTTTACTATAATATCCTTGCTCCCGGTTTCACTGCTCAGTCTAATAGAGATATCAGTCTGCATATTATTTCTTGTGATTTCCAGGTTTTCTTCCATTGATTTAAGAGCATTTCTTCTTTCTTCTTCAAGGCGTGTCATTTCAAGTTCGGTACCCACAGGATGGGAAGAAGGAGCTGTAGTTCCTGGACTCAGGCTGTAAAGGGCCGGATTTTGTATATACATTAGATGAAGGTTAAAGTTCAGATATGCAGCCATATCGGTTGTGTATCTAACAAAATTTTCTGAACTGAGAGGATCGTTAATAAGCGCAAGTATTGTTTTCATCGCTAAATATTTTTATTTATTATTGATCTGATTCCTGAAAATTTTTATGACGTAAGTGCGTTATATAGTTTTTTCACGGAGTTGTTTCAAAACCTGTGTATGTTAGAATCTGCAGATTCTTTTATGTTTGACAGTGCAAAAGCTATTCCATTCAGACAGGTACTTTTTTTTCAAATCGCACATCTCATTATAACAAATTAGTCGTCAATTGTATATGAACTTGTTAAATCCATATGAATAATCCGGTCTTTTTTAATAAGCCTGAACTGTGGAATATTACCTCATATGTTTCATTTTTTGCATGTATCTATTATTTTACTAAATTTCGCTTTTTTAAAAGATCATTTTTTCTCTGCGGAACAGATTTTATATATACCCGGAAATGCTATTAAAAGAATATTTATATGGATTTAATAAACAATCGGGACAGCATGATCTTGAAATATATGTTCATGCAGGATTCTGCGTCAAATGAATTTCAAATAGCCAGGGATTGTTTTAATCTTCTGGCTGTTTTTGTCCTGCTGGTCGATCATAAAGGAAGAATTGTTTTTGCAAATAAAAGAGCTTGCCAGGTACTCGATTATAATTATGAATATCTTCACGGTAAGGATCTTATTAACGATCTTGTTGTAAAAGGCAAACAGCCCGGGATGCTTGCGGCCCTCAAACACCTGGATGGATCCGGCAGGAGTAACATGGTTTACCATCTGATAACCCGGAATAACCGTGAAAGGATAATCGATACCGGTACCATGAAGATTTTTGATGATGAAAACAATTATCTGGGTTTTCTTGTCTCCGGTAAGGATGTTACCGAGATTAGCCTGGTACAGCAGGATTTGCAGGAAGATATGGATCTCTATAATGTTGTCTTTAACAATCTTCCCGAGATAAACATGTTCCTTTTCGACAGGGATCTTCGTTTCATTCTTGCAAGGGGCGCTGAAAAGGATAACATGGGTTTGAAATTTGATGATCCGGAGAATAAATCCCTGCATGATATAACCAATCCGACGATAAGGAAAATATGGGAGCCCCTGTTTCAATCAATTTTGAGAGGTGAAGATATCAATACCGAATACAAACTAAACAGCCGGTTTTATTCGTTGAGGGGTAATCCGGTAAGGAATGGCAGAAATGAAGTTTCATCGGGCATTGTGCTTGTACGCAACATTACCCGTGAAAAAATGATATATAACAAGCTGGAAAAAGCAAAAGCCGAGGCCCGCAAGTCGGCAGATACAAAAACCGGATTTCTTGCCCGGGTCAGCCACGATTTAAGAACACCCCTGAATGCAATAATGGGTTTTACCGAACAGCTTTTGCAAACAAGATTATCCGAGCGTCAAAAGGAATACCTTTCAATCATTGATCAGTCCACCGATCACCTTCTTTCACTTGTAAACGATATTCTTATACTTTCAAAAATTGAAACAAACCAGGTTAATTTTGAAAGTCACCTTTTTAAAATAAAAAGCAGTGTAGATTATGTCCATAAGGCATTACAGATTAAAGCAAGGCGCAAAAACCTCCAGTTTGACATTGAAATCGATGACCGGGCAGATATAGTTTTATCAGGCGATTCATTCAGGCTGCAGCAGATACTGATCAATCTTCTTGATAATGCGATAAAATTTACCGAAAAGGGAGGTATAATCCTCAGGTGCTCTGTTTTTGATGAAACCAATGAAGAGGTACATATAAAATTTGAAGTAGGCGATACGGGACCAGGATTATCTCCCGACCATATCAGGAATATTTTAGATCCACATTCACAGGATGATCGGAAAAAACCGGCCGGACTCGGGCTTCCCATCTGCCGGAATCTGATAGAGCTTCAGGGAGGATCCATGTCCATTTCCAGCAAGCCGGAAGAAGGAACAACGTTTTGTTTTATCCTACCCTATAGGAAAGGAGATAAATCGGCCAGGGTTGTATTTGATCCCGGCAAGACAAACCCGGATTTGCTGAAGAATAAACGAATACTTATTGTTGATGATGATAGTGTCAACCTGTTTCTTGCCAAAACTATCCTTGAAAATTTCAACTGCATGTATGATGCTGTTGAATGCGGAAGAGACGCTATTGATAAGATCGATTCCGAAAATTACGATCTGATTCTTCTTGATATCCAGATGCCCGATATTAATGGTATTGAGGTAGCCGGCCATGTGAGGATCAAAAGGAAGGACAATGAAACAAAAATAATTGCCCTTACAGCGGCTGCATTAAAAGATGATATAATACGATACAAAAAAGCAGGGATTGATGATTTCCTCATCAAACCTTTCAGGGAAATTTACCTTTACAATAAAATGTGTGATGTTATGAAATTATCAGGAGAACCCATGCAAAAACCGAAAACCGAAATTATACTGAAAAGGGAAATAAGTCCAAAGCCTTACAATCTGTCGGAATTAAAGAAAATTGCCAATGATGATGAGACATTTGTTAACCAGACCCTGAATATTTTTATGGAAAATTCCCAAAATGCAATAACTGAATTCGGCAAATATGTCCAGGATAAGAACTGGAAAAAAATAGCTGAGCTTGCGCATAAAATACTGCCTTCCTACCGTCATCTTGAAGTAGATTCGGTGGTACCCAAACTGGTGAAGCTTAAATCAGAAACACTAACTGAAAGTGAAGACAAACATATGTCCAGGCTTGTAAAAGATACAATATCTGAAATCAAAGTTGTAGTAGCGGCGATGGAAAAAGAAATCAACTCTGGCCTTTAGGCATATTATTTTTTTTTGCTGAACCGTTGAGGAAATCCGGCCGGATTGTTTTTGGTTGCTTTTTTGTCTTATTCATCATTTGGATCTGCGGGCTACGGAGGCTATAGCTGAACAATAAGTGATGAAAAAAGATAAGAAAAGGAGTTCACTGCCGTTAATATATCAATCTTAAACCATTTGTACCTTATTTTTATCGTGAATTGATGATGTTCTGTTTACACCATTTTAATTTTGCCGGCAAACTTATCTCATATGATTAAACTCGCCATTATCCTGAGCTGCCTGATGCTGGTCAGCATATCCCTTGTAAATTCAAAACGTTTCCAATCCAGTAATGAAAATATTCCGGATGATCCCGGTGCCGGTGTCCTTGATCCGGTGGAGCCGGATAACGTGCCTGATGATCTTACTAATGTTGCCTTCCCTTCCGGGGAAACTGTTCCGGGCAAACCGGTCGACCTGTCAGATGATCTTGCTGCCGGTGACATCCATCCTGCCAGTGAAAGGATTGGGCCGGCGGAATTCAATAAAACACGTATCTATGATCTTCAGGAGCAGCTTGCAGCCATCGAACATAATATGAACGGTACCTTTGGGGTATTTGTAAAAAACCTTGCCGATAACAGCACTCTTGGCTACAATACCGATCAGTACTGGTATCTTGCATCAGCCACCAAGATACCTATGGCAATAGCCATTCTTCAGAACGCTGAAGCCGGTGAATTGTCGCTCGATGATGAGATTGTCCTAATAGAATCCCATTTCGTGGATGGAGCAGGGGATGTTCTCTGGCATCAGCCCGGTACCAGGTTCAGGATATCTTCTCTTCTTGAAAAGATGATCCAGTACAGCGATAATTCCGCAACCGATATGCTGTTCGGGCTGATCGGCGAGGAGGAACTGAACAGGAGGATCAGGGAAACCATGGTGCCGGAAGGCCTGGGCCGGATCACATCCATACTGCAGGTTCGCCTTGATGCGTTCAGCGAGTTCCACGAGAATGCCGTGAACCTTTCTAATATGGATATACTTCATGTCAACAGCACCCGTTGCCGAATTGAAAGATTGGACAGACTTATGGCCAGGATGTCGGTTGGTGAAAATGATCTGAATGCGGGATCTATAGCAGAAGCGTTTGAACGGTATTACCGGAGAAATATTAACTCCGGGAATCTTGAAGCAATGGGGTTTCTGCTCGAGCGGCTTTACAATGGTGAACTTTTATCCGAAGACAACACCCGTTACCTGCTGAATGTGATGGCAGGTGTCAGGACCGGCGACCAACGGATCAAGGCAGGACTGCCCGACGGCTTCAGGTTTGTTCATAAAACAGGCACCCAGATCAGCCGCACCGTAAATGTAGGCATTGTTTATCCTGGCGATGATAAAGGTTATCCCTTAATCATTGCAGCCTCTGTAAAATCCGATGACCTGCGTGAGGCTGAAAATGCCCTGAAGGAGATAGGACGTATCATGTCGGGAGTTATGACCAGGCAGGAAGCTGCTTTATAAGGCATCAATATATTGTTCCATCATTTCAAGGTATCCGAATGCATCTTCAAGTTCAGCTGAAACATCCTGGTCACTCTTTTTCGAAGCATCAATCAGTGTAACCTTGGCTCTTACATTCGCCCTGAAGCTATTGTAATACAGGAACAATTCTTTTTCGGGAGTATTATACCGCATACCTGAATATTCAAGGTATTTATTATGAAACAGGTTACCCAGCTCCTTTTTTTCAAAAAAATCTATGTCCACACATAGAAAGGCGATTTCGTTCAATATATCAATTTGTCTGAAATCCTGGTTGAATTCTATGCAGTCAAAAATTACGGGATCTTCATACAGGAAAATGTTGCTCGAGTTCAGGTCTCCATGACAGTCGCGGAAAAAGCCGTCTCTGACTCTCTCATCCATCATCTCCTTTTTGTCTTCCAGAAAATTATCCGACCGGCCGATGCAATTATATATTCTTTCTTCCCACTGATGATGCCCTTTTTCGTTGAGATATGAAACAACAGTTTTTATATCTTCATATAATTCCTGCATATCAGAGATGTTAACATCCTTTATGATAACCTTTGCATTTTTATGGAAGAGAGCAATTTTTTCTGCCAGGCGTGTTACCTGTTTACCGGAAATATTCCCGGATCTCAGTAAAACATCCATTTCCTTGCTGTTATCCATACGCTTCATCTGTACGGCATAATCGATGATCCTGCCCCTGCCGCCGGATCTCATATCCACCATTTCTTCTGTAATGGCAAGAACATCCAGGTACATTTCAGGAGCCAGCCGCCGGTTCAATGCCAGTTCCTGGTCGCAAAAAAACTTCCTGCGGTCAAGGGTCGAAAAATCAAGAAATGAATATTTTACAGGTTTTTTTATCTTAAATGCATAATCGTCATACAGGATAATCCATGAAATATGGGTTTCCTTTATTTCGGAACCGGTGCATGTTCCGGGAAGCCTGCAACTGTCCATCAGGTTTTTAACCTGTTCTGCGTTCATTGGGAAGTATTTATGTACTCCCTGGCCCTTTTGATCATTGTTTCGATGTTTTCCCTGTCCGACCACAGAACCAGGTTGTTTTCAGAAACTTCTTCAAACTCTTCCTTTATTTTTAAATAAACCTGAAAATCGGCCTCACTCACTTCCCTGCCTGGCCTGATACGATTTTTAACCGTATCGTCCGATGCCTTTATCTCGATAAAGAAGACCGGGTGACCGGTTTTCCGGGCAATATCCTTTATCCTCTCCCTTCGCTCCTGTTTATGGAAAGTCCCGTCAACAATTACATTATGCCCATTCTTTAATTTTTCTTCTGTCAAATGAAAAAGGCTGTCATACACTTCCTGCTTGCTCTTTTCATCATAACGGCCTTTTTTGTCTGATTCTGCCCTTATAATGTCGGTATTCAGATGACAGGCTCCGGACTCTTCCTTAAGATGCCGGGCAAAAAAAGTTTTGCCGGTCCCTGGCAGTCCATAAACCATTATTAACATTGACAATAGATTTAAAGCATCCGGCTGCCGTTTGGAAGGGATACTTAACAGATACTGCTTTCCTTATCCGGTCGGATCATTATTTGGGCATACCTTCCTCAATCTCAAAAGATATTTTTGCATTTACCCCATATGATACAATCTGGTTGTTTTCCACATTCGCATTCATATGCTTGATGTAGACCGACCTGATATTCTTTACAGTTTTTGCAGCCTCGGTAACCGCATTCCTGGTCGCGTCATCAAAACTCTTATCTGATGATGCTATCACTTCAATTACTTTTACAATTTTCATGGTAACCTTGTTTTTTAATTAATAATTGATTTTCCGGATCATTTACTGATCTATATGCAATTTTGATCATTCCACGGTAACATCATCAATAACATCCACCACACCTGTTGTATATAGCGCCTTGTTAAAAGCTTCCTTTTTTATCAGGGTGTTTTCTGCGGTTCCGGTAAGATGAACCACGCCGTTTTTCACGAAAACGTCGATTTTCTTTTCATTAATAAAACTGCTTCTTTCATATGCTTTTTTAATATCCTTTTCAATTTCCTGATCAACAGCAGATTTAACCGGCTGGACAAGGATCTTATTGATTACCTCGATAACCCCGATAGCTGTGTTTGCAATATCTTCCGCCTCATATTTTTCCCAGTAGGAATCGGCAGTTCCCGATAGTGTTACTACACCTTTTGATGTTGCAACATCGATATTAATGGCATTTATCCTGTGGTTGAGAGTCAGCATATGCTTGATGTTCCTGCTGATCTCGGCATCCGAAGGGAGGGTTACTTTCGGGGGAAATTCTACTCTCAGAAAGCTCTCGAGATTCAGTACCCCGGGTACGTTCATTGCATCTCTTTCTGCGGCCAGCTTTGCGGTATAATTAGGTACTGTTCCTCTCAGCTGAACAGTGCTTTCCTGTACTTCAACCTGGATATCATTGGCATTGACACTATCATCCCAGGTGAGCTGGTCAATTATCTTCTGTTTGATTATCTCTTCAGGTAAAACGGCCATAATTTCCTGTTTTAATGTTACACATTTATGTAATTGTTCAATTTATAATTGCTGCTACCTCTTTTTCCGTCGGTACACATGGGTTGCATGTCCATAGAATATCTCTGCAGCCTCCATAATTGTTTCCGACAGGGTGGGATGGGGGTGTATGGTTAGTTCAAGATCACGGGCCACCGCACCCATCTCGATTGCCAGGGTTGCTTCAGCGACCAGGCTGCCGGCATCCTTGCCTGCCATTCCCGCACCCATGATCCTTCCACTGTCCGGATCCACGATAAGCTTGGTAAGACCTGTCCTGGCTCCTATTGCGACTGCACGACCCGAGGCAGCCCAGGGAAATTTTGCCACCTCATATTTCAATCCCTGCTCCTTTGCTTCATTTTCGGTAACGCCTGCCCAGGCAATTTCAGGTTCGGTAAAGACAACTGCCGGTATGGCTTTTGGCTCGTAGGCGGTTTTGTTTCCGGCAATGTGTTCGGCAGCGATCCGTCCCTCATGGGTGGCCTTATGGGCCAGCATCGGCTGACCGGTAATGTCGCCTATGGCGTAGATGTTATTCAGATTCGTTCTCCTTACCAGATCGACCTTGATATATCCCTTATCATCTGTCTCTATCCCGGCCTCCTCGAGCCCTATTCCTTTCGTATTGGGAGTGATCCCTATGGCAACAAGCATCCTGTCAAAAGTGTCCTCTTTTTTATCGCCATCTTTTGTTTCCATTTTTACTTTGAGCTTCTTGCCATTCCTGGTGGCAGAGGTTACCTTTGTGTTGAAAAGTGTCTTTTCCATCAGGTCGCGGCGCTCTTTTTTAAATACATCTTTGAGATCCTGGTCGGTTCCGGGAAGGATATCGGGTGTGAATTCCACGATTGTAATATTGCTGCCAAGAGCCTGGTAAATTACACTCATTTCAAGCCCGATATAACCGGCGCCAACAACCAGCAATCTTTTTGGAACATCCCTTAGTTCCAGTGCAAGTTTCGAGTTCATGATAAGGTCGCCGTCATAATCGACACCCGGAAGTGGTGTGGACGAGGCACCTGTGGCAATGATAAGATTATCAAATCCCAGTTTTTGTTTTTCTCCTTCAACCGGTGAAAATTCGAGCGTATTGCCGCCGGTAATAAATGCCTCCCCTATCATATAGTCCACCTTCCTGCTTTTGGCCAGTTGTCCCAATCCCCCGGTAAGATTCTTTACAACCGACTCTTTCCAGGATCTCACCCTGTCTATATCGACATTTACATCTGAAAAATCCAGTCCCCACTCCCTGGCCTGCAAAGCTTCCTGTTTAACTCTTGAAAGGTGCAGCAAGGCTTTCGTGGGGATGCATCCCTCAAAAAGGCATACACCGCCCGGATCCTGTTTCGGATCAATAAGTGCAACATCCAGTCCCAGTCCCGCAGCATGAAAGGCCGCTGCGTATCCACCGGGACCTGCTCCCATTACAATAAGCTGTTTTTTGTTCATAAATTATTTTTTCAATATTAACCGGATCAGCATATTTGACCCTGTTCTGACTTATGTCTGAGACTGATCCGGGCCGTTGCTGCCCCCTGATTATTTTAAGGCCTCACGGTTATTTTTCAATTCTGCCATCGGGCCCGGTCCGGTTTATTGTTTCGTTAGTATTGTTGTTAACTGATCATATACCGGCGATCGATCTGACTACATGAACATGGTGAGAAGCGGATTTTCTATTGCCTCGCAAAGCCACCTTAAGAATCTTGCCGCGTCAGCGCCATCTATTACCCGGTGGTCGTACGACAGTGAAAGTGGAAGCATCGTCCTTGGCAGAAATTCACCATCCATCCAGACCGGCTCCACCTGAGACCTTGATACTCCAAGAATGGCAACATGGGGCCGGTAAACGATCGGGGTAAAATTGGTGCCCCCGATACCGCCAAGATTCGAAATGGCAAAATTTCCTCCCTGCAAATCATCCGGCATGATCTTCTTTTTTCTTGCCTTATCAGCCATTTCGCCAAGCTCTTTGGAAAGCTGGATGATATTCTTTTTGTCGACATCTGTAATTACAGGGACGAGCAAACCACGGTCAGTATCTACAGCCACGCCGATATTTATATAATCCTTATAGACTATTTCTTCGTTTTTCATGTCCAGGCTGGCGTTGAACCTGGGGAATGTCTTGAGGGTCATGGCAGTGAGCTTAAGGAGAATTGCGGTGACCGTAAGTTTAGCCCCTTCTTTTTCGACATGTTTTGAATATTTTTCCCTGAAGCTTTCCAGCTCTGTAATATCGGCCTTGTCGAACTGGAAGACATGGGGGATGTTCTGCCATGATGCTGTCATTGCCCCGGCTGTGATCTTCCTGATGGTAGCCATTTTTTCACGCCGGGTATTACCCCATTTTGAAAAATCAGGCAGCTCATACTCATCCTCAGCTTCGGCAGCAGATGGTTTTTCAATCCGTTTTTTGGCGAATGATTTGACATCATCTTCGGTTATCCGGTCGTGCGGACCGGTACCGGTAACTTTGCTGATATCAACTCCAATTTCCCGGGCCAGACGCCTAACAGAAGGAGCGGCTGCAACGCTGGCTGCAATTGCAGCGGGAGGCTTCACTTCCTTATCCTCAGCCTCCTTTTCAGGCTTATCCTCTTTTTCGGTCTTTTCGTCCTTTTCAGGTTTCACATCTTTTTCAGTATCCTCTTCCTTCTCCTCCTTTTCAGGTTTCTCCGCTTTTTCAGTCTTTTCTTCCTTCTCGTCCTTTTCTTCCTTCTCCTCCTTTTCAGGCTTTTCTTCCTTTTCAGGCTTTTCTTCCTTATCCGGTTTCTCCGCCTCATCCTTTCCGGTTTCCTC
>SLGC01000133.1 GCA_007123885.1 Bacteroidales bacterium
ACTACGTGGAAAAATTTGGTGATGAAGAACCATATCTCGGTGACAGGAGCTATTATCCTCACCGGTATCCGCGCGCCGCATATGCAGCCATGGTAAGTTATCTTGATCATAATGTAGGTAAACTGGTTCAGCAACTTAAGGATCTCGGTCTTTATG
Source organism: Bacteroidales bacterium (assembly GCA_007123885.1). Classification (GTDB taxonomy): domain Bacteria; phylum Bacteroidota; class Bacteroidia; order Bacteroidales; family PUMT01; genus PXAP01. Next base: position 157 of record SLGC01000133.1, read on the forward strand.
AAAACACACTGATCATATTTACAAGTGACAATGGTCCGACTTTCAATGGGGGAAGTGATTCCCCGTGGTTTGACAGTGCAAAGCCGTTTCGCAGTGAACATGGTTACGGGAAAGCCTTTTTACATGAAGGAGGAATCCGCGTACCTATGATAGCAACATGGCCTGAAGTCATACCAGCAGGTTCGGTAAGCGATCACATGTCAGTTTTTTATGATGTGATGCCTACTTTAACTGACATAACAGGCATCCCGGCTCCCGATGAAACCAGTGGAACAAGTTTTTTGCCATCGCTAAGGGGCGAAAAACAGGAACAGCCGGAATTTCTTTACTGGGAGTTCCCTTCTTCCGGCGGACAAATGGCTGTCCGGATAGGGAATTTAAAAGCCATGCGTAAAAACATGAACAGCGGCAATTTGGAATGGGAACTGTTTGACCTGGAAAACGATCCTGCAGAATTGACCGATATATCATCAACGTATCCTGATGTAATTGAACAAGTGGAAGAGATAGTAGCCAGGGAGCGAACAGTATCTCCCAATCCGCTTTTCAGGTTTAGGTATCTTGATAATTAAAATAAAGTTTTTATTAGGGGAATGTTATCTTAAATCATCCCATGACATTAGCTTGACAGAATAATTTTCCATTGATTTAAGAGTGACACGGGGAATGTCACTAATTTATAGTTATTATCATCCAAGCGCTATGATCAGTTGTTGATTAATGATCATGTTAAGTTTCGATCGGCTGGGTTTATGCGTGAAGAAGATTTGTGATTTCCTTTGACCGACAGAGTTCTTTATTGTTCAGCAACCATGAACTATGAGTATTATGGTAGGCTGAAAAAGCCCTTGCCGCATGAAGGTTTGGTGGTTCCTTCTTGTTGACAGGGGCTTTATTTTTATTTCGAGATATCTGATATTGTTCTGTCTTCAGATATTCTTTAGCTCTTTAGCTCCCGAAACTGGGACTGGAAAAAAGAGACATTCTGTAAGAAGCAGAAAAATGAAATATGATATTATAAGTCTATGTTAACAAGCTTCTTGAAAAAGGTTTTGCTATTGTAATTTTAATTGTTATAATTATATCAATTATATCATTGATATTGAAATGAAGAAGCTCCGGATGTGAATAACTTAATATTTCTACCAAGATTTTGGTTCATTTTGGTTCAGGATTATTATCTCAATTCTAAAATTATTGTTATGAGTAAAAAATGGCTTTATGTTTCTATATTTTTACTGGGTGCACTATATTTTGAATCCGCAGGTCAGCATATCAGGCCCTATGGGTTTGAAGCTGCACCTTATCTTCAAAACCTTCAGGAAAAATCTGTGAGCATTTACTGGGTGATGAACCGCAGCAGTACAAGCTGGGTGGAGTATGGAAATTCATCCGACCTGGGAAGAATTTCACGGAATTCACAACATGGACTTTTTGATGCCAATCTGCCTGTACAAAAAGCATATTTAACAGGGTTGAAACCGGCAACAGATTATTATTACAGGACCGCTTCGGTAGAGATACAGCAATATGGTGCCTATGACGTGGTATTCGGAGATACGGTATATAGTGAAGTAAAATTTTTCAGAACTCCCACTGCAAAACTGTCTGAATTTTCATTCCTTGCCTTTAATGATGTTCATGACAGGCCTGCTTTTATTGAAGATGTTGTTGAAAGGGAATCCGGTTTTGATTTTGTTGCATATCTTGGAGACATCATGGGGCATATTGATTATACCGATCAAATAATCAGCAATGTAATAAGACCATCTGCAAGTTTTTTTGCAGGAGAAAAGCCATTCTACTGGATCCGGGGTAATCATGAGGCCAGAGGATCCCAGGCAAGGAAATTAATCGATTATATTGATGCACCCGGGAACCGCTATTACTATGCTTTTGAATGGGGACCTGTCTATTTCATTGTTCTTGACTCTGGTGAGGGTCAGCCTGATACAAATCAGCACTACTTTTCACTTGTCGATTTTGACAACTACCGTCGTGAACAATCAATGTGGCTGAAGGATGTGGTTGAAAGCAGCGAGTTTCATTCTGCTAAATTCAGGATAGTTCTTACCCATTTCCCGATCTACCTTAGTGAAGTTGTGGCAAGAGATGAAATTCACCGGCATGGAAGAGCTCATAATCAGGAAAAATTTGCAAGTTTGCTGAATGAATCGGGTGTAGATCTGCTTTTATGCGGACACACGCACCGTTATCATGTAGCTCATCCGGAGGAAAATGTTACTAATTTCCATGTAGTGGTCGGTGGAGGCAATCCTGCCCAGGCCAATTCTACATATACCCGGGTAGACTTCTCAGGTGATCAGTTGAATGTAAGTCTTCGATATTATGACGGTAAATTGATCGAACAATTTACTATTGATGCTTCAAGATGAATTAAATAAATAACACCGGATTTTAACTTTTGTAAATTCCGCAGCTGCCGGATTCTTCATGACCGATGGATCAACGGGGGTATAAAAACAAAAAGGAGACAAAATTTTGCCTCCCTTTTGAACCATTATTAACCTAAACCTAAACCGCTGATAAAACAGGTTTTTCCATATTTTATTTGACGATAAATGTTAAAATATTTAAAATTTATAAAACCGTGCATTAGGATTAATACCCCCGTTGCGAACATCAAAACTGGAAATAGATGAAAGGCTGGA
>SLGC01000023.1 GCA_007123885.1 Bacteroidales bacterium
AGCAAAAGGTTGTATCCGGCAGCACCGGCCAGCGGGGATTGCACAAATGAATTTTGGAGTCCGGTGCCCGGCTTATTGCTGCCTGCCACGCTGCTGCCAGTTTCAGTGCTGCCACCGGTGATGAGGTTATCCAAAAAGAGCCTTTCAGTCAAAATTGTACCGGCCGGATCAATTCGGGTCAGATTGACCTGTCTGGTAATTTGAGGCATAAACGAAATTGGGGGAATGGTTATCAATGGGATAATGAAGGGCAGCGTAATGCTGAGCAAAAGATAGAACCGGTTAAATTGGTATATCTTCTCTTTTTCCAGGAAAAGGCGGTAGACCGCAAGCAGTATGGCAGAAAACAGGATTGCCTTAAAAATGTAGGTAATCATTGTTTATTTTTTTTGATTTCCCGGTCGATTATTTTTTTTAGTTCCTCCAGTTCCTTTTCGTTCATATTACTGGTTGCAGTAAAAAATGATGCGAACTGAAGTGCTGAATCGCTGAAATAGTTCTTTACTATTCCCCTGATTTGCTTTGAAAAGTAATCGGCCTTATTTACCAGCGGATAGTACTGTCTCGAATTGCCATATAGTTTGTATCCTACGAATCCTTTGTCCTGCATTCTTTTTAACAGTGTTGCAATGGTTGAAGGCGCAGGTTTCGGGTCCGGATGGCCGTCAATAAGGTCTTTCAGAAACACCTTTTCATTTTTCCAAATAAGTTCCATTAACTTTTCTTCGGTCTTTGAAAGCCTCATAATTCTACACATTGTTATTAACTTCTACAAACATAGAACAATTTGATGATAACTGCAACTTTTTAAGAAAATATTTTTATAATTCTTTCAGGATCGAAAGGCGGGTTCTAATAAAAAAAATACCTATCTTGTACAAGTGTGAAATCAATATATAAATGCTGCAGAATACATTAATAGGCGCCGGATCTTTAAGCATAATCGCTTTGTTCAATAGTTGTTCCGCTGGCAGTAGCGGAGGTAATGACGATCTATCAAGACCCAATATAATCTATATTTTGGCCGATGACCTGGGTTATGGGGAATTAGGATCTTATGGACAAACCAGGATTGAAACCCCACATCTTGACCGGCTGGCGGCAGATGGAATGATCTTTACGGACCATTACACCGGCTCTCCGGTTTGTGCTCCGGCAAGATGTATTCTGCTGACAGGCCTGCACACCGGTAGAGCGCAGGTACGTTCAAATGACCCTATGTCCGAAAGAGGTGATGTGCAGAATTATATGGCAATGTTTGAGAACCCTTTGCTTGAGGGTAACTATCCTCTGAAAGCCGGAACAACTACCATTGGAACACTTCTTCAATCGGCCGGGTATAAAACTGCACTGGTAGGTAAATGGGGACTTGGTGCTCCCGGTACCGATGGCCTGCCCAATAAACAGGGGTTTGACTTTTTTTATGGTTATATCTGTCAACGCCAGGCACATACATTTTACCCCTTGCATCTTTACAGGAACGGATCAAGGGTATATCTTAATAATGATACAGTACCACCGCATGAATGGTTGCCCCGGGATGCCGATCCCTATGATCTGAGTAATTATGAGCGGTATAGTCTGAATGATTATTCTCCTGCCCTTATGTTTGAGGAAATAACACAATTCGTTAAAGAGAATGCACACAGGCCCTTCTTTTTATACTGGGCTGATCCTATTCCTCATCTGCCGCTTCAGGCTCCTCAAAGATGGGTCGATCATTATGTGCACAAGTTTGGTGATGAAGAGCCTTATACGGGAACAGAGGGCAGGGGCGGCTATTTTCCATGTCGTTATCCCAGGGCCACATACGCCGCCATGATCAGTTACCTGGATGAAAACATCGGCAAGCTGATTCAGCAATTGAAAGATTTGGATCTGTATGAAAATACCCTGATAATTTTTTCCAGCGATAACGGACCCATAGGGCCTTACACGCCCTGGTTTGAAAGCGCAGCTCCATTCAGGACGGGATCCGGATACAACAAAGGTCACCTGCATGAGGGAGGAATACGTGTTCCAATGATTGCCACCTGGCCCTCGGTAATTAAACCCGGGTCAGTAACAGATCATATATCTGCATTTTACGATGTGATGCCGACTATTAATGAAATAACAGGCATCAATAACCCGGAAAATATAAGCGGAACAAGCTTTTTCCCCACCTTAAAAGGAGAAAAACAGGATCAGCCGGAATTTTTGTACTGGGAATTTCCAGCTTCCGGCGGACAGATGGCTGTCAGGATCGGAAACCTGAAGGCTCTTCGTAAAAATATGCATCAGGGCAATCTCCAATGGGAGTTATTTGATCTGGATGAAGATCCTGAAGAAAGAAACGATATTTCTGCCATTCATCCTGACATAATCAACAAGGTGGAAGCGATTGTAGCCAGGGAGCGTACTCCCCATGAAAGGTGGAGATTCAATGTTTTAGGGGAATAGTTTAAGACCAACTTTCCATACCCGGAACGGCATCCGATATTGAAATAAACCGGTGAGGCGGTTAGGGAATCGAGTGTTTTAAACGTCTTTAAGATAGAAATATTAGCAGACATCACTTTCAGATTTAGGTTTAGGTTAGGTTTAGGTTGGAAGGTTAGATGAGGGCCCCTGTAGGGCGAAGGTTTGGTGGTTCCTTCGATCCTGCAGGGGCTTTCTGTTTTTTTGATCCTTACTGCCGCCAATTAATCTCTTTTATTACCCTTTCGGGGAAATTCCCGCTGAGTTCCCGGACTGATCTTCAGTTCCCGCTGAGTTCCCGGACTGATCTTCAGTTCCCGCTGAGTTCCCGGACTGATCTTCAGTTCCCGCTGAGTTCCCGGACTGAT
>SLGC01000107.1 GCA_007123885.1 Bacteroidales bacterium
AAATGGGAGTTATGGGGCATATTCCCAGAAATTCCCGTTACTTCCAGCAGATAATCCTCATTGACCGTTAATGTTTTTCCCACCGGATTGTCATTGCCGAAAAGCCGCTGTGCCGTCTCCAGTGAAAGGACTACGGTATTGGGTCTTGTGAGGGCAGTGGCAGGATCTCCCTCAATCAGTGGAATTGTAAAGAGGTTGAAGAAATTTGAGTCAGCGTAAAAGAAATTATCTTCCACAAAACTGTTCTCTTCGACCTGTATCACGGGTCTTATTATATGGTAAAGCCGGCAGGCTTCTTCAACTTCACTGAATTCATATTCAAGCGCATCCTTCATTGCACCGGATGTAACTGCAGAGAAGAAATGGCTGTCGCCGAAAAGAGCCTCGATACCTGTCCTGTAGATCCGGTCCGACTTTTCGTGATGACGGTCATAACTCAGTTCACTTGATACAAAAAGAATAATAAGCAGGCAGCTTGCTATCCCGATGGCTAAACCCGCCAGGTTTATAAAAGAAAGACCCTTTTGCCTTACAAGATTGCGGAATGCTATGATTATATTATTTTTTAACATAGGATATCATAATTTAGGACCCGTATCCATATTACCCGACCAAACATCAGACCAATTCGGACAACTACCATAAATTAAGCAAGGTGACATTTATGCGAACAATATGAAGGGACCGGCAACTGTCCGCTAACGGACATCAGGTGTCCGGTAATGCAGCCAGGCGGGAAAACACAAGTGATTACTTCCGGCAACAAGGTGAGTCCTTGATCATACATCGTATTTTTCTGGTGGGCTTTGCCCGGAGGGAGTAGCGATTTAAAAAATTCGCGAATGAAGCGAAATCGGAATTTAAGCCGCTACCCGCGGTTATGGAAAGTCCTGGCAACAAAAACTGCCGGTCAGAAACCGGCAGCCTGATAAATAAAAACCTGATTAACTAAACATAAAACTGTTGGATCCAATAACCTGTACGTTTGTGTTTTAGTATTGCATGTTACTTGTCGTCATATTCCCTCAGGATCTTTTTCACCCCGTCAGGAGCCACACGTCCGTATGTCTTATCCCCTACAAGCACCACCGGTGCCAGTCCGCAGGCACCGACACAACGCAGTCCCGCAATCGAGAATTTCCCGTCGGGTGTGGTTTCACCGACAGGCACCTTGAGCAGCCTCTTAACTTCATCCAGGACTTTTTCTGCTCCCCTTACATAACAGGCGGTACCCGTACACACGGAAATGGGATATTTACCTCTGGGCACCATCGTAAAAAACGAATAGAAGGTTACCACACCATAAACTTTGGCCACGGAAACTTTCAGCTGCCGGGCAACAACTTCCTGAACCTCGGCAGGCAGGTATCCGAAAACTCCCTGTGCCTTGTGAAGCACATTGATAAGCTCTCCCGGTTCATTATTGAATGATTTGCAGATATCCTTCAGTTGCTGAAGGTCTTTATCCTTGATTCTTATTTTGATCGCTGACATTTTAATTCTGTCTGTTTAAATTAATGTAATGATTTAATTCTCTTCAACGACATCGGGCTCTATGCAAAATGTCATTCCCCTGCGGAAATATTTTGTATGGAGCAGATGGTGAGCCTTCTCCCCGAGAGGCTTGCCCAGAAACTCCTCGTAAAGCTTTATTATAGAGGGGTTTTCATGCGACTTCCTGATCAGCTTATTTGAATCTTCCTGGTAAATGGCCCTTTGTCTTGCTTTAAGGATCTCTGAATTACCATGGAGAAGTGGCTGACCGCCCCCGCCAATGCAGCCACCGGGACAGGCCATTATTTCAATTGCATGGAATTCACTCTTACCGGAACGAACCTCATCAAGTAATTTACGGGCATTTCCAAGACCATGGGCAATCCCGATCCTAAGCGGGAAACCGTCAAAATCGACTGTAGCTTCCCTTATTCCTTCCATCCCCCTTAGCTGCTCGAAATCAACTTTTTCAAGTGTTTTTTTGGTATGAAGCTCGTACGCGCTTCTTACCGCGGCTTCAATAACCCCTCCTGTAGTCCCGAAGATTACCGATGCACCTGTAGATTCACCCATGGGGGCATCAAACTGCTCATCAGAAAGCTGGTTGAAATCAATGTTCGCCCTCTTGATAAGCTGAGCAAGCTCCCTTGTCGAGATCGAAAAATCGACATCGGGGTTACCGTCATCAGTAAATTCTTTCCGGGTACATTCATACTTCTTTGCAACACATGGCATCACAGATACTACCACCATCTCTTTGCGGTCTTTTTCTATTTTTTCGGCAAAATATGTTTTGGCAATCGAACCGAACATCTGCTGTGGAGATCTTGCCGTTGAAGGAACATCCAGAAGGTCGGGAAAATGATGCTCAAAAAAGCTTACCCAGCCAGGGCAGCAGGAAGTCAGAATTGGAAGCCTTACAGATTTGTCGCCCGACAGATGCCTGTTCAGCCTGCCCAGTATCTCTGCACCCTCTTCCATAATAGTCAGATCGGCTGCAAAATCGGTATCGAACACATAGTCGAACTCAAGTGCGCGAAGGGCAGCAACCATCTTGCCGGTTACAAGCGTTCCGGGTTCCATTCCAAACTCCTCACCAAGAGCAGCTCTTACGGCTGGTGCGGTCTGTACAACAACGGTTTTTGAAGGATCGGCCAGGGCGCGCAGAACCTGGTTGGTGTGGTCCACCTCGGTAAGCGCCGCTGTCGGGCAGACTGCCACACACTGTCCGCAATATGTACATTCGCTGTGATCAAGGTCTCTCTCGAAGGCCGGAGCCACGACCGACTCGAACCCGCGGTTTATTCCGGAAAGAACACCCACTG
>SLGC01000135.1 GCA_007123885.1 Bacteroidales bacterium
AAGGCAACCCCGGGGAGGATAAAAGCGGTACCCGTGTTCCCGCGGTAAAGAAATAGCCTGAAAGAAATCTGAAGTTGCTTGTTATCATGGTTTTTCTCATTCGTCTGTTTTTAGTGGTCCGGGTTTAGACATACCTGTTTTATCCGGCTTCATTGAAAGGGCGCCGGTTGGACAGGCCCGGGCAATTTCCGGTCCTGCATTTTTCAGGGCCCGGTCAAGGCTCTCTTCAAATGGCACTGCAATTTCGACATCATAACCCCTTCCTATGAAGGTCAGGCCGGGATCCTCGCCATTCTTTGCACTGAGCCTTACACATATGCCGCACTTGATGCATTTTCCCGACTCATAGACAAGATGTTCATGGTCAAATGATCTCCTTACAGGTTTTCTCTCTTCAAAACCAAACCTTCTCTGGGACGCCCCGTACCTTCCGGCAAGGATCCTTAATGTACAGCTATCCGGTTTAAGGCATTCGCAATGCATGCACCTGGATGCTTCCCGTACAACTTCTTCAGGGGTAAAGCCGCCGTCCTTCCCGGAAGGTCCGATCCTTTTTTCCCTGGATATGTTTGTCATATAAACTCCATATTCGGTATCCCTGAGCCTTCCCACACGTGAATTGAAAAGCTTCGGCTCGCCAATAGGTTCATGTCCCCCGAGGAATTGCATTATACTGAAGGCAACCTCCTTGCCCTGGGCGGCCGATCGTATTGCCAGCTTGCTGCTGCGGGTTATGTTACCGGCGGCAAATACATTGGGGATGCTTGTCTGCAGGGAATTTTTATTTACCAGCAGTTGCTTGCCGTTATGATCGAGACCCCAGTCCGCTGTTTCCGCCGAAAGGTTACCTGTGGCAACAACGACAGCATCGCTGGAATATACCAGCTCGATGAACCGGTTTTTATCAATTGCGGCAGAGGGAACAAACCTGGCTCCTGTTCCAATGATCATCCCGGTTTCCCTGTCCAGGGTCTCCCGGTCCAGCCTCTCATCGTCAATTTCATACCTCAGTGCCCCGCCAGGCTCGGGATTATTATCATATATTGTGCATGCCAGGCCTGCCTTCTGCAGGTAATATGCAGCCGAAAGTCCCGCTATGCCCGCACCTATGATGGCAACTGTTTTGCCGCCGGCCGGGGGAGCAGTAAGGTGACCGGCACGGGAAGCGGAAATATTGGTGCCTTCCTTGCCACCAACCGGGCGAGGGGAGGTGCGACCGGCAGGGTGACTGGAAGAATCGGCGATCTTTTTGTTGTTATCCGTGGCGGAGGAGGTGCTGCTGGCGGGGGCAGGGGCGATATCCGGATGTCCGGCATCTCCGGCAAATCTTTTCAACACGCATACCGATACCGGCGAGTCGATGTTTTTGCGATGGCATGCCCCTTCGCATGGTGCAGGGCAGATCCTGCCCAGTACCGAAGGCATGGCGATATCCCTCATCACAACTTCAAGCGCCCTGTCGGGCATGCCGCCGGCAAGAAAGCTGTTCATAAGCGGTATGTCCATGTTGGCCGGGCAGGCGATGCGGCAAGGTGCTTCACAGTCGCCGGTATGTTCGGACAGCAGCAGCTCGAGTGCTGTTTTTCTTGCCTCCTCTATATCCCTGTCGCCGGTGACAATATCCATTCCCTCCCTTACCCTGGCAGAGCAGGATGGAATAAGGGCCGTGCCGTTCCGTTCCCTGACGATGCAAACCATACAGGAGGCAAAATGGCCGGCGTCACTGTTGTGACACATTGCCGGTATTTCGATGCCGGCAAGTGATGCCGCCTCAAGGATAGTCATTTCGCTATTGGCAGTTATTTCCCTGTCGTCTATTTTCAGCTTGATCATCTTATCTAATCTTTACTGCTCCCTCGGGGCAGGATTCCCGGCAGATATCGCATGCCGTGCACAGGCCGGGATCAATTTCATGCTTTTCATGCGGCCGGAACGCTATGGCATCGACCGGGCATTTCTGTGCACAGATGGTGCATCCTATGCATTCATCGTCTACATAATAGGTGATAAGGTCCTTGCATTTACCGGTCGGACACCTGCCTTCCAGGTGGGCCTCATATTCGCCTCTGAAATATTTTAAGGTCGAAAGCACCGGGTTGGGGGCAGTTTTACCGAGTCCGCAAAGGCTGCCCTGCTTCACCTGGTGAGCAAGAGTTTCCAGTTCGGCCAGTTCTGCTGCTTTGGCTTTGCCGCTGCAGAGCCGGTCGAGAATATTCAGCATCCTGCGGGTTCCCACACGGCAGAAGGTGCATTTCCCGCATGATTCGTTCTGGGTGAATGAGAGGAAGTATCTTGCCATATCCACCATGCAATCGCCGCTGTCCAGAACCACCAGTCCCCCGCTCCCCATCATGGCTCCCGCCTCCAGCAGCGATTCGAAGTCGACCGGAGTATCTGCAAGATAATGAGGCACACATCCACCGGAAGGACCACCGATCTGTACGGCCTTGAATTTTTTATCACCCGTCATGCCTCCCCCTATATTCTCGACTATATCCCTGACACTGATCCCCATGGGGACCTCAATAAGTCCCCCCCGCCTTATCTTTCCTGCCAGGGCGAAAACCTTTGTCCCCCTGCTTTTTGAAGTTCCTATGGCAGCAAATTCATTTCCTCCCTTATCCAGGATCCAGGGTACCATGGCAAAGGTCTCGGTATTATTCACCAGCGTAGGCTTTCCCCACAACCCGCTTACGGCGGGAAACGGAGGCCTTAGCCTGGGGAATCCCCTTTTGCCTTCAATCGATTCAATAAGGGCTGTCTCCTCGCCGCATACAAAGGCCCCTGCTCCTTCCTTGATCCTGACATTAAAGCTGAACCCGCTTTCAAGGATGTTCTCTCCCAGCAGACCTTTCTCCATGCTGATCTCTATTGCGCTGCGTATCCTTTTAACTGCCAGCGGATATTCGGCCCTGATATAAAAGATACCTTCGTGTGCATCTACAGCCTTTGCCGCTATTACCATACCCTCGATTACCCTGAAGGGATAGGATTCCAGCAGCATCCTGTCCATGAATGCCCCCGGATCACCTTCATCGCCATTGCAGATAAGTACCTTTTCGCCCGGCTGTGAGGCAGTGGTTTCCCATTTCACTCCCGTTGGGAATCCTGCGCCGCCTCTTCCGCGCAGGCCGCTTGTTTTAACCTGTTCGATTATTTCACCGGGCTTCATCGCAATGGCACGTTTTAGTCCCCTGAATCCTCCCCTTGCAATATAATCTTCCAGGTCGAGGGGATCGAGAACGCCCCTGTGTTCGGTGGCTATGGGCATCTGGCTGCCCAGGAAGGAGGCTACCTGCTCTTCACGTACATCGATGGAATATCTTTCCACACCCTCCCAGTTATCGTCCGACTGGATGTTGGCGGCAAGTTCCATAATGCTGTTTTTCATTCTTGTTAACAGGGATGGAGGCTGAAAGTGGCGGTCTATTATCGGCTTTATATCGGCGGGATCGACTTTTGCATAAAGCTTTTGTTCGGTAGTCCCGTTGCGGGAAGTTATCACTTCCACCAGGGGCACCTGGTGGCACATGCCAACACACCCTACCTGCTTTATATTTATCTTTATCCTGTTCCGGTTTACCGATTCCTCAACTGCCTCCTTTATGTCGGCGCTTCCGCTCGCCACGCAGCAGGATCCGAGGCCTACCCTTACCTCACCCTGTAGTTGTCCACCGAAGGTCCCGCTTTTTTTCTTTGCCTTGCCGCCTCCGCCCCGGGCAAGGAAATCTTTGAGCACTGAAGATGCGGTGTTGGCGCTTACATGACCGTAGGTTACATCATCGATCTGTACAACCGGGGCCAGGGTGCAGCATCCCAGGCAGGAAACCTTTTCAAGGGTGAACATCCTCTCCCGGTCGGTCACCTGGCCGGGATCAAGCTTCATATATCTTGCCATGGCATCATGCACCAGCATGGCTCCTTTTACATGGCATGCGGTTCCGGCGCAAACCTTGATAATGTGCTTCCCTGCAGGCTCAAACCTGAATTGTGAATAGAAGCTTGCAACCCCTGTTATCTCTGCGGGAGTGATGGATGTGGTTTCACATACCCTTTTGAGCGCCTCCCGGGGCAGATAGTTGTACCTGTTCTGGATGGCCTGCAGTATCGCTATCACGGCGCTCTTGTCGCGTCCCGAAAGGGATACTATGTTGTCAATGTCGTTCAGTATATCGTTGCCCTGCATGTTATCCTTATTTACTGGCCGATGCAATACAGATTCCGTTCACCTCTTATATATATCCTGCCATCGGCAAAGGCAGGGGTGGTATGAACCTCTTCACCCAGCGGGTTTTTGGCCACAAGGACCGGTTCCCTGCCAACCTCAAAAATATATGTCGTACCTTTCGTATCTGTGGCGTATACTTTTCCGCCGGCTATCACGGGAGAAGAATAAAAAATGTCATCAGTATCATATTCCCACAGCATTTCACCGGTTTTTGCATCAAAGCAGGCAACCAGTGCATAGGTGGTTGCTATGAAAAGGAGTCCACCGCTGTATACCGGACTGGAAACCTCCGGCAGGTAATAGTTGTCTTCCCATAATGTACTGCCTGTTGCCGGGTCGATAGCCACCATTTTGGAATACTCATTGGCAGCAAAAACGAGTCCCCCGCCAAAGGCAGGCGATGGGCCAACCTCGCCACCCATTGCCTCCACGCTCCAGAGTTCGGTTCCATCGTCAATATTGTATCCGGCAACAATAGGATTTCCTTTGGCAATCAGCTGCCACTGACCATTAACGGGTGCCATGAGAGGAGAGGCCCATGAGACGCGTGAATCTCTTGTTATATCCCATATGGTCTCACCGCTGCGTACATCCAGGCACAGGATGCGCCCACTATTCTGGTCGTCATACTGTATAAAAAGCTTTTCATTATGTGTGAGCAGCGATGATGAATGACCGTAGTGGTTGTCGGGTACTCCCAGATTCATGGCCCACAGTCTGTTGCCATCCATATCAAGGGCAATGATATCGCCGGTCCCGAAAATGGCGAATACCGCCAGGCCGTTGGTTGTGAGAGTGGGGGCGCCAAGCCCGGTGTCGTCGGTTGTACGTGGAGGTGCTGAGGGAGAACCGGGTATGCTATTGGCAGAGGCTTCCCACAGCAGGTTCCCGGTATGCCGGTCAAAACAGAATACTTTTCTGACCTTTTCATCCGCGCCTGTCATAAACAGCCTGTCGTCCCAGATAACGGGCGAGCTGTATGCATGAAGAGGTACGGGCACCTTCCATATTATATTGTCGCCTGATGAACCGTCCCATTTTGCGGGAACACTTTCATGATATATCACCCCCTGTCCCCAGGGCCCCCGGAAGGCATTATGGTTCCGCCTTATTGTGTTTTCATCGGGGAAGGCCGAAGAAGCTGCCGGTGTTGCTGATCCGGCCGGGCCGGATGGAGCTGCCGGTTCAGGTGAAGGTGTGGACGCGGTTTCTTCCTGCATCTGTTCATGCCCGGTGTCCGGTGCGGCAGCGGTTTGATCTTCAGTAACAGGATCAGTCCGCGGGGGTGCATCGGATATAGTTATCTGCCTGATGGATCCCGGTTCTTCGGGGTCATCCGGCACCCGGGCAAAATATATTTCAAGGGGATCTGAGATTGTAAAAGCCGCAAAAAGCGCAACAAATACAAGAATACCTGTACCGCCCGATATCCATTTCACCGAAAGGATCCTTGCGGCCAGCTGATCTTCATCCTCCTCTTCCGGCTTGTTGATCTTTGAAAGCAGTGAATGGTAGATCCTCAGTGACACTACCAGTATTACCGATGCAAAAAGAAGCAGGTAGCCACCGGCCCTTATCTGCCAGATAGAGGTGAAGTATGCCCTTCTGGCAAGGAGGTCCAGCTCCCTGATCTCCTGTTTCAACTGCTCGTTATTGGGTTCGAATGCAAGTCTTTGAACCAGGGTTTCCATTACGGTGCTCTCCAGTGGGTCACTGCCTTGCATCTGCACGTAATTCAAAAGAAGCAGCAGGCTTATCAGGATACAGAATGCACCTGCTACTACTGCCGTACTTTTCGCTGTCCTGATCTTGTCCTTGATATCCATTTTTTGGTCCTGTTATTTATGTCCTGGCAAACCTTTAAGATATTCCTTTTTGGTTTATTTTCTTCATATTCTGGTTCATTTTTTTGACCGGCGATGCTGTGATCTTTAACAGACCGGGCAATATTTATTTCTGCACAGGGCAATATTTGAAGCATCTGCCACAACTGAAGCAGTCACCCCTGTTTGGCTGATAATCGTCCCTGCGACGTATTACAAACTGGGAAACAAGGAACAATCCTGCCACCAGTCCGATAAATGCCCCGGTGAACCATGCACCTGAGCGGAATGTAGCCTGTATAGCAGTGGCATCATTCACCAGTTCATCAACTGTACGGTCGGAGCCGAGAAAGGTCTGGACGTCCAGGTTGTCCAGGTCTTCCATTACAGAAGGATCTCTGACCAGCAGGTGTGCAAGGTAAACATCGGGATTGGCCCTGGCAAGAAAAATATGTGCGGACGACATCGCCCATCCCCCAACCACTATCAGCAAGGGAATAAGTGCAGCATAGAGCAGAAAATGTTTCGTTTTATCCTTCATCTTGCCGATCACCTTCGGATCTGTAGGATGGTCAATGGCATCAAACGGACAGGAGTCCTTGCACAATTTACAATCGATGCACTGCGATGGTGTTATTGAAAGATGGTTTTTGGAGAAGATTGATGTTGTTTTCAGCAGGGCTCCGTAAGGACAGAAGAACCTGCAATAGGGACGTGCAACAAACATACCCACAAGCAGGAATCCTATACCGATCACTATAAGGTGAAATTCGGCACCCATCCTGAAAATACCTATAAAAGGATCGTAACGGCATATTATGAAGTCAGTCCCCGTAGTTGCAAAAAGCACTGCCAGTGCCAGGTAGACGAAGGGGAACATGCCTAGTGACTTTCTTACCCACACAGGTACCCTTACCGGCCTGACAACAACGATGTCCTGTATCGCCCCGAGAGGGCATGCGGTACCGCAGAATACCCTGCCGAAGGCCAGACTGAACAGAAGGGGCAGCAAGAAGAGTGCAATTATGAACCAGGATACCGCGTAGGTGGGATCGGAGAAACCAAGTGCCACATTCTGCACCGCACCTATAGGGCAAATACAGCCTTGCCTCCAGAAACCGAAATAAAGCAACGCACCGGTCATCAGCAGCAATATCCATTTTCGGGAGCGCTTTTTTATTGCCAGCCATGAGGTAACTGCCAGCAGCAGAACCAGGATGCCCACATCAAAATATTCCATTGCGAGGGAACCGGATCCGGGGAGTTTTGCATCAGGATACTGATACCCCGATTCAAATTCAGGCATGGGAAAACGTTGCTGCTGGGCCCATAAAACGGGACCTGATGTAATCAATAGCAGGAATGCCAGTATGGTGGTTTTTAATCGCAAGATTCTTTTTTTTGTTTAGTAAAAATTCTTTTGGTTCTTCTGCACCGGAGAATTATATGTCTTTTTGAATCCATGGCTGTCATCTCCCTGCACAACGCCGGTCCTGAAATTCAGGCAGGCTCGGAAAAATCCCCCTTCATCAGGTAAGGGTCCGGACCGTTGATCCGTTTGATCGCATCCGATGGACAGACCCGGGCTATGGAACATTCATTACAATCTACGCAGATATCATGCTTTATCTGTAAAAACATCGAACCGTTGCCAAAGGCGGTACATCCCTCGGCGCATTTACCGCATCCGATGCAAAGATCTTCGTTTATCACATATTCATAATATGGCTCTTCAATAAATTTTCTGTTAATTGCTGCCGTCGGGCAGAGCTGATTTTCGGCCGCCGTGCTGCGGTCGGAATGGCCAACTTTAAGATATCCCCCGCAGAGATCACAATAGCCGCACATCTCATAGGCATGTACACATTTTACTGCTGAAGGATTAAGTACGCAGTGGGTGGCGCAGCGGCCGCACCATGTGCATTTGAAAGGGTCGATCTGCCATACTGATTTCCCGGCTGCGGCATTGCGGAATGCAAGTCCCCCGACCCCTCCGAGTGCCAGCACCATTCCGAAGCGCATGCTGCTGCGGATAAACTCCCTTCTGTTTTTTGTTTTTTTCCTTTCCATTTTGCGGCTGTTTATTATTTCCTTACAGAAGCTGCTCTTTCATTAACTGCCGGTGGCAGGCTGCATTCTTCCAGGAGTCCGCATTTACTGCAATACCTGCTGGCAAGGGTACATTCATCGTCACCGGGTTCGCCTTTTCTAAGGCTTACCGCCGATACCGCCGTCAATCCGCCCAGCAGCACCAGTCTTCCCGTTGTTAACAAAAAACCTCTTCTGTCCATATTATCTGTTTTATACCGGTTCAAATATTCGTACCATGTTTTTGTCAAAATCAAGCAACAGCACATTTCCTGACTCATCTGCAGCTACTGCGGGAGCTCTTGTTCCCCTTTCAAATTTATCGGATGGCGCAACAACAGAGACCAACTCGCCCGACTCACTTACTACCTTAACCCTGATTATTCCCTTCTCGCTTGTTACAAATTCACCCCCGGGAAGAAAAGCAAAGTGGACCGGGTTACAGCATCCGCTGAAGCCATTGATATCAAATGATCTTCTCTGGATATACGATCTCAGTCTTCCCTCAAAAGTATAGTTTTGCAATTTATGAAGGCCTGGATTGGTTATCCAGAGCTCGTTTTCCGGATTTATGGCAAGGCTGAAATGAGAATCAGGTAATATAAAGCCATGGATATCGGATACACCGGATTCGCCGGCGAACTCATCTGAAATTTCAAGAAGATCATTAAATATAAGCACTCTTCGCCGGGCAGCGTCGGCCACAAAAATATACCCGTTTGATCCTGCAACAGAAGTAAACCGGCCATTGTCAACTGCCGGGGATTCATCGGTTATATTGCCTTCATAATCAAGCAGGACAAGATAGTTGCCAAGGGCAAGGGTTATCATTCCATTTCCGGTCAGGGCAATGGCAGTAGGAGTCGAGGGGAGCTGCTTCCTGAGGATCCTTCTTCCCTGCATGTCTATTACCTGAAGTTCCCTGCCGGCTGCAAGGAAGATATTGCCTTCGCCGTAGGCCATGGCAGCAGGTGTAGTGTCGAGCCTTATCTGACCTGTTTCTCTCCATCTGAGAAGATCCTCGCTCAAAAGCCGGAATTCATCCACATCATAGGCGAAGGGATTCGGCGGCCTCCTGCCGGGACGGGTGGACATGTAATCGGCTATGACCACTGCAAGGATGATCAGGGTAACAAGAAATACCAGGAATGTAATCAAAGGATTTCTCATTTTTTTATCTTTTAATATCAATGCATACCAGTGTGTGGGAATCCCTCAGCAGCATATATCCATCTGCCACCGCAAGGGGGGCCCACGCATCATGTCCTTCCTCAATGATCTGCCTGCTGTCCAGTTGTCTGAAACCTTCGATGCTCTTTTCTATAATGAATAGTGTCCCGTCATCGTCAAGAAGGTAAAACTTGCCGTCGGCAAGGATAAACGGTCCGAGCCCGAACCGGGCGGAAGACCCGCTTGTCCATACAAATGATGTGAAATCAGCCGGATTTACACATACAAACTGGTTTCTCTGTGCACGGGCATCTTTTGGAAGAACGCCGAAAAGGTGACCGTCGGCATAAACCGGTGTCTGCTGTTCACTTGAAAGGCCTTCGCCGGGACGGAAGGACTGCAAAATTTCCGGCCGTATCTGTCCGCCCCCTTCATGCAATTGAAGTACCATGCTGCCTGCACCATAACCTGCTGTGAGGAATATTCGCCCGTCAGGCAGACAGACTGGTGAAGCGGCAATTACCCTGTGGTTCCATTCAGGTACCGCCCATAACAGGGTGCCTGCATCAGGGCCCTCGGCAGCAACTCCAACAGCACCGCCTATTGCACTGTAAATGTACATCTTTTGTCCGCCAAAAGTAAAAGGGATGACAGATGAGTGAGACATTGCCCATCCATTGGGATTGGGCGTTTCCCAGAGAACTTCACCGGTGGCACAATCAACTCCTATCATCAGGGCATCACCCCCGGGGGCGATCACAGCCACGCCATTGTCGATCAAAGGGCACTGGCCGGTGTACCAGAGCGGGATCTCCGTTCCCCAATCCTTTTCAAGGTCAATGCCCCAGAGCAGGTCGCCGCTTTCCCTTTCAACACACATCACATGTCCTCGCGGACCGATTGTAAGTATATAATCTTCGGTAACGGCGGGCACTGTCCTGGACATTCCGTGATTTCGCCTTACATGGACATCGTACCATCTTCTCCAGATCTCCTCGCCGGTTTCAAGTGAAAAGCAGCGCAGCATATCGGCCCTTTTATCCTCATCATAATCCAGAAGGTAAACCAGTCCGTCCCAGATGGCAGGTCCTGCATGACCTTCTCCAAGGTCGACCGACCAGAGTATTTCATTTCCTCCCTGTGAGAAATTATCTATAAGCGGCATCCTGTTATGGTAAATATTGTCAATATTCCCGCCCCGGAACCTGGGCCAGTTTTCCGATCCGGCAGTTTCAACTGCAGCTGTCTGCTCAAAGAATGCCCCGATAACAATATTTTCATCGCCGGTTCCCGGGCCTGAGGTGTAGCCGTCGACTCCGGGCAGGGATATGGAAAGACGAGCTGACCAAGGGTTATAAATAACCCACCAGCCTGTAGATACAAACCCCAGGATCAGAATGGCAACCGGGATATGCCTGTAATATTTGCTGATCAGTTCTCTCATTATCCGG
>SLGC01000015.1 GCA_007123885.1 Bacteroidales bacterium
CTCGACGATTTCGAGTGTTTCGGTTATCTGTGGAGGGGGCGGGGGCGGTGGTGGTTGAATTTCTTCGGGACGTGTTATGGGGATAATCTCCTCTTCCATAATTACTTCGGCCAATTCGCCAAGTTGGCGGGTGCCGACGTCCCTGGTTGTCCATTCAAAAGCAATCAACAGCAGTGCAAGAACTGTTGCAAGACCAATCTGAAGGAACATCCCTTTTTTCTTCTCAAGATTTGCTTTGTCAGATTTTTTGAGTTCCATTATTCATGTTTTTTGAGGTAATATTATTTGTTAATTCGAATGCATATATTGATTCGTACTCACATATATTCGTGCTCAAAAAATCGCAGATACTCTATATAGTAGCTTCAAAAAATATGCCAAATGGTTGAAATATTGGCATCAATTTTTACCCGGTTCAGCTGGCTTTAAGTGGATTAATTCAGGGTTCCCCGTGATAAGACCTCCTGTTATTTGCTGGTGGGGAAAATCCGGATAACCGGACCCGATACTGGCCAAACCAGTCATGCATAAAAGTTAATACGAAGTGTATACCGGACGCAACAGTAGGGATTATTTCACCGAATATGCTTTTAATATGTGGAACAATGATCAGATTTTCTCAATGAGGAGGAAGAGGTTAATACAGAAAATCATTGTAAGGATATCGTTGCGTATGGATTTCTTTCACACGGTCATAGATCATCTCACGAAACCGGTCAATATTTGTTTTATTTTTAGCTGAAATAAAAATACTCGGATCATTATTTCTTGCCATCCATGTATTTTTCAATTCTTCCAGGCTGATATTCTCCCTGCCGGCAGGTGTCAGATCATCCTCATCTTTTTGAACATGGTGATACTGATCTATCTTGTTGAACACCATGTAAACAGGTTTATCTGTTATATTCATTTCCCGGAGGGTCTGGTTGACTATGTTTATCTGATCCTCAAAATTGGGATGGGAAATATCCACCACATGAAGAAGGATATCCGATTCTCTTACTTCATCAAGTGTTGATTTGAATGATTCAACAAGCTGATGGGGCAGTTTTCTTATAAATCCCACCGTATCGGAAAGCAGGAATGGCAGGTTATCTATTACTACTTTTCGCACCGTAGTATCAAGTGTTGCAAAAAGTTTGTCTTCGGCAAATACATCCGATTTGCTCAGGAGGTTCATTATAGTTGATTTCCCGACATTGGTGTAACCTACCAGGGAAACTCGTACCATTTTGCCCCTGTTCTTCCTCTGTGTGGCCTTTTGTTTATCTATTTTTTCAAGCCGGGATTGAAGTTTAGCAATTTTGTCGCGGACAATCCTGCGGTCTGTTTCGATCTCGGTTTCACCCGGGCCTCTCAATCCGATACCGCCCCTTTGCCTTTCCAGGTGGGTCCACAGACCTGTAAGTCTGGGCAGCAGGTATTGATACTGTGCAAGCTCTACCTGCGTTCGGGCATGAGATGTCTGCGCCCGTCGTGCAAAAATATCAAGTATCAGGTTTGTCCTGTCAATGACACGGCAGCCCAATATCTTTTCAATATTCCTGAACTGGGAGGCTGAAAGCTCATCATCAAAAATAGCCATATCAATCTTGTTCAGCCTTACAAACTCTTCTATTTCATCAAGTTTGCCCGAACCGATGTAGGTTTTCGGATTTGGGTTGTCTATTTTTTGTACAAAATTCTCTACGGGCTTTGCACCTGCTGTCTCAGTAAGAAATGCCAGTTCTTTCAGATAATCCTCAACTTGTTCCGGTGACTGGTCCTGGTTTATTACACCGATAAGAATTACCTGTTCCTGTTTAATATCTGTTGAAATTGATTTTTCTATGTATGTCATATAATAATTATGCTCTATTACGAGGGACATATCCGAGCCAAAAAAACCCTGATGATTATCAGGGTTTTTCGGTATATGTAATTAAATCTATCAGTTTACTGCAAAACAAAGTTAATTGGGAATGTAAATGCAACACGTACCGGCTGACCTCTTTGCCTTCCCGGTGTCCACCTTGGTGAAGACATTACAACCCTTACTGCTTCCCTGTCAAGAGAGGGGTCGACACCCCTGACAACTGTAGCATCAGAAACTGTTCCATCTTCATTTACAACAAACTGCACAAAAACCCTGCCCTGAATTCCGTTTTCAGCTGCAATCTGGGGGTAGCGAAGGTTGTTGACGATATATGTACGGAATGCATCCTGTCCGCCACCCTGAAAATCAGGCATATCTTCAACTATAAAGAAAATCTCGGCTTCTTCAGCCTCTTCTTCCTCTTGCACCATTATTTGCGAGAACTCTATGCGAGTGTCCGCCCTGGCTTCAACGTCCTCTATAAAAATATCGTGATCAATTTGCACGTCATCCTCGACGATTTCGAGTGTTTCGGTTATCTGTGGAGGAGGCGGAGGCGGTGGCGGTTGTATTTCTTCGGGGCGTGTTATGGGGATGATCTCCTCTTCCATAATCACATCGGACAATTGACCCAGATTATGAGTGCCGACTTCCCTGGTTGTCCATTCAAATGCTATCAGTAGCAGTGCAAGTACGGTTGCAAGACCGATCTGAAGGAACATTCCCTTTTTTTTCTCAAGATTTGCTTTGTCAGATTTTTTGAGTTCCATTTTTCACATTTTTAGAGGGCATAAAAATAGTGATTTAGAATATATAATTCAAATCTATTTTTAAAAAATATCTGTTTCCGGTCAAAAACAGACCGGTACTGAACTAAATTATTAAAGATTTGCTTGCTATTAAACACTAAACCAGTTCTGAATATTGTTCCCTCAGCTTATTTATTTCAAGGTTATTGAAAGAGGGACATGTCCGATCCAAAAAAACCTCTGCTTAGCTTTCTCAGAATATAAGCTTTTCAGGTTACTGTAAAACAAAATTAATCGGGAATGTAAATGCAACACGTACCGGCTCGCCTCTTTGCCTTCCAGGAGTCCATCTTGGTGAGGACATTACAACCCTTGTTGCTTCCCTGTCCAGCGAGGGGTCGACTCCCCTGACAACAGTAGCATCAGATACTGATCCATCAGCATTTACAATAAACTGTATATAAACTCTTCCCTGTATTCCGTTCTCAGCAGCAATTTGCGGGTATTTAAGGTTGTCTCTGATAAATATACGGAATCCCTCATGATCGCCACCCTGAAATTCCGGCATATCTTCAACAATAACGAAAAAATCGGGTTGTTCAGCTTCTTCTGCCTCTTCCAGGATCATCTGTGAAAACTCTATGCGCGTGTCCGCCCTGGCTTCAACGTCTTCTATAAATATATCGTGATCAATTTCCATGTCATCCTCGACAATTTCGAGTGTTTCGGTCACTTGTGGTGGCGGCGGAGGTGGTGGCGGTTGTATTTCTTCCGGCCGTGTGATGGGAATTATCTCCTCTTCCATTATCACATCGGCCAATTCACCAAGGTTATGGGTGCCAACTTCCCTGGTTGTCCATTCAAATGCAATCAGTAGCAATGCAAGTACTGTTGCCAGACCGATCTGAAGGAACATTCCCTTTTTCTTCTCAAGATTTGCTTTGTCAGATTTTTTGAGTTCCATTTCCGGTATTTTTTAGTTGGGTTATAGTCCTGTCACTTCTTATATATAGTTGAACTTCTTCCAAAAGGATCAGTTGGCTTCCGGAAGTAAAGTTAAGAATAAAAAATTAGTTATACAACTAAATAAATAGGTATTTGCAATATTTTTGGATATTTTGTGATGAGGCCTGCCCGGCCGCCTTATGACCTGCCCAATACGGAAGGTATCGGGATTTTGATTTAACTTGTAAACCTGCGCCTGCAATGCGCGGTCATGTCCCGGCGGGGCTTTGCCCGGAAGGCATGTGCGATAAAAAGAATTCGCGATGCGAAGCAAAAATCGGGATTAAAGCCATTTCCGGTAGTGGATAATCAGGTTTAGCGAATTTTTTCACTTTAGAAATTCGCTCCATTCGGGTGGTCATGGTTTATCAGGGTAATGATTTCAATTTTCAAAGTAGTTTTTAGATAATGTAAAAAATTATTAATTTTGCGGCTGCCATTAATGGGGATTTAGCTCAGTTGGCTAGAGCGTTTGGCTGGCAGCCAAAAGGTCAGGGGTTCGACTCCCCTAATCTCCACGAGTTTTGAACTTTACTTTGCCTGAATGCCCTGAATTCAATGTTTGGGGCATTTTTTGTTTCCTGAAGGTAACCGTATTTTACCACCACTTCGATACTAACCGTCCAGTATAACCGGTTCTGATACTTTTTCCCAAAATGAGTATACTGGGAAAATTATTGACTTCAATATGCTTCCGATTAATCGACCGGATTTTACCACCACTTCCAAACACTTTTCCTGATAACGTTATAGCGGATGGATTGCATATTTATCCGGTTCTTCGTCATTTCCGGTGTCACCAAAAGTGACGAAGAACCATTTTACCCTGTAAAAACCAAGAAGCCAAAATTGATCCGGAAAATACAAAATTTTGGTTTACAGGATATCCAGCTTCGCTTTCCCATGAATTACACATCAGACTGGCATTACTCAACGTTTAGGTATAACATGTGTAATCGACGAAGTCAATTTTTTTCACCCGTCTGTAAATATTTTCGCCTGTTTGTCAATGAAAAATTGTCATGTATATTTAGAAAATTTTTAACTTCAATTCACTTCTTAATAACTGACCGTTAATTATAAATTATGATGGACAAGAATTATAACAGAAGGAAATTCCTTCAAACTTCGGCCCTGGCGGGGCTTGGCCTGACAACCGTTTCAGCGTCAGGCAATGAAAATGTTTCTGGCAGGACCGGTATTATATCAGATCCTGTTCAGACCTCACGCAAATCTCCGCGATCTTCAAAGCTTCATATCGGTTTCATAGGTGTAGGACTCAGGGGCAGGGATCATATGGATCTTGTCCTTCGCAGGGATGATTGTGAAGTGATCTGTATTGCTGATCCTGATGCTGCTGCCATACAGGCCGGTATCCGGTTGTGTCAGTCATACGGTAAATCTGCTCCGGCAGCTTACGGCGAGGGGAATTATGATTACCTGAATTTGCTGGAAAAGGAAGATATTGACGCTGTAATTATATCCTCACCATGGATGTGGCACACGCAGCAATCTGTTGCAGGAATGAATAAGGGTTTATATGTAGGATGCGAAGTATCGGGGGCATTTTCACTTGAAGAATGCTGGGAACTTGTAAATACCCATGAAGATACCGGTGCACATTATTTTTTCCTTGAAAATGCAAATTACCGGCGTGACTTGCTGGCAGTACTCGATATGGTTAGAAAGGATCTTTTTGGAGAGATCATTCACCTCGAATGTGGTTACCAGCATGATTTGAGAAACGTCAAATTCAATGATGGTAAAACAGTATATTCCAGGGGCACCGAATTTGGGGAAACAGCTCTGAGTGAAGCCCGCTGGCGCACGAACCATTCATTGCACAGGAATGGCGATCTTTATCCTACTCATGGCGTGGGACCGGTAATGAATTACATTGATATTAACCGCGGTAACCGTTTTACTCATCTTGTTTCAATGTCAACAAAACCGAGGGGACTGTCAGCCTATGTCAGGGATGTGGGAGGTGAAAATCATCCCAACGCAAAGCTTGACTGGAAACTGGGTGATGTTGTTACAACGCTTATTCAATGCAATAATGGAGAAAAAGTGCTTGTAAGCCATGATACGAATCTGCCCAGACCCTATTGCCTGGGATTCCGTGTGCAGGGAACAAAAGGTATTTGGATGGACGTTAATGAATCAGTTCATATTGAGGGAAAATCTCCATATCATGGGTGGGATGATCAGGAAAAATGGTTTGAGAAATATGATCACCCTCTCTGGAGAAAGTATAACGATCTTGCTTCGGGTGAAGGACATGGCGGACAGGATTGGTTTATTATAAATGCTTTTGTAGAATGTGCAAAACAAAATATTGCTCCTCCTATTGATGTATATGATGCAGCCGTTATGAGAGCCATTACCCCAATGAGTGAAAACTCCATAGCTTTGGGCAGTGCGCCGGTTACTTTTCCCGACTTTACAAGGGGAAGGTGGAGCGTGAAAAAACCCGATTTCGGTCTGGACGACAGGTATTAAGCCTGACCGGCCCGACAAAATGTAATAATCCTATTGTATAACCCTGATCCGTTCATTGATATCAGGTGCGGGTTTTTTGACAGGGGTGCTTGCTGGCTTTCCAACTGCCACAAATGCAATAAGGTTATGTTTTTCATCCATTTCAAGCATTTGACCAAGTGTTTCTTTTGCCATCATGGGAGCACTCAGCCAGCATGCTCCATAATTCATGTCAACAGCGGCAAGAAGCATATTTTGAATACAGGCTCCAGCGGTTTGAAAGTCGGGATAATTTCTCATGCGGTTAACCTCGTCATGGTTCAGTACCACTCCCTTTTCAAGAACAGACTCGTACGTTTCCATAGCCAGAGCGATTACTGCTGGTGCATCCTGGAAAAAGGTTGCAAACCATTCTACCTGTGATTTTATATTTTTTGATGCGAGAGACTCATTTTCAGGAATATTTGCCAGTTTCCTTGCAACCTTGAGTGCCATATCTTCAAGTAATTTCTTGTTGGTGATTATAATAAATGACCATGGCTGTGAATCTGCAATACTTGGGGCAAGACTGGCCAGTCTTATCATCTCTTTCAAATCTTCCAGCGGTACCGGTTCATTTTTATAGATCCTTATGCTTGTTCTGCTTTCTATTGCCTGTTTAAGTTCCATAATATTTGATTTAGTTGATGGATCCCGCATTGATTCTCTATTATGCACTATACAATTGGACTTCATATCCGGTATAGTTGACCGGTTAATTTCCAATACCAGAGAATTTGATCACTTGCTAATTTAATATTTTTAAACATTATGGTTACAGGAAATCACCATTAATTGGTAAAAAAGACATTTAAAAATTCAGGATTTAAGAAATCGATTCATTATTCCAAAAATGGCTGGCCTTATAAGGCTTAAAATCAATAATTATTATGATTTATTTTCTTTCGTCTGTGTGTAATATTGGATAAAAAAAATTCGTGTAAATTTGTGGCTTGAATTTTTTAAATGATATTTCACAATGCCGGTTGCCCCAGACAATAACGAAGAAATCATTACCCGTAAGCATGTCCGCAAGATAATTTACCCAATCATAATAGGTCTTGGGGTGGTTGTCTTTATGCTGCAGCGGGAGGTGGATATTGACCTTTTTGCCGTTATCAGTTTTACGTGGTATTCTGCGTTCTGGCTTTTCATTGCGCTATTAATGATGGTAGTAAGGGACCTGGGTTATATGATAAGACTCAAGTTGCTTACCGAGGGAGATTTCACCTGGAGGCAGTGTTTCAACGTAGTAATGTTGTGGGAATTCTCATCTGCCATAACTCCCAGTGCAATTGGGGGAACAGGAGTTGCCATCTTCTTCGTGAACCGGGAGGGGCTTAGTATAGGAAGAAGCTCAGCCGTGGTCATGGCAACCTCTTTTCTGGATGAGTTGTATTTTATAATTATGTTTCCCCTGCTTTTTATATTAACGGGCCAGGCTCTTTTTGCCATCGATCCGGGTAATGAAATCTTATCCTTTACAAATGAATTCTTTTATTTTGCCGCTATAGGATATTTCCTGAAATTTCTTTTTGTATGCCTGGTAGGATATGGTTTGTTCATTAACCCCCGGGGATTGAAATGGACACTTCTCTGGCTTTTCCGGCTGCCGCTGATAAGAAAATGGAGGCATAAGGTACATGAAACAGGCACTGATCTGATCGAAACTTCCCGGCTATTAAAAAAGAAACCTTTTTTATTCTGGCTTAAGGCCTTCGCAGCAACATTCTTTTCCTGGACATCAAGATACTGGGTGGTGAATTTTCTTTTACTGGCATTTTTTGTTGTTGATGGCCATATTCTTATATTCGCCCGCCAGCTTGTGATGTGGATAATGATGCTTGTAAGCCCTACTCCGGGTGGGAGCGGATTTGCCGAATTTGTTTTTACACGATACCTGGGAGAATTTATTCCGATTGGATTTGTAGTGGTAATGGCACTTGTGTGGAGACTTGTAAGCTATTATCCATACCTGTTCATAGGTGCCATAATGCTTCCCAGGTGGCTGGCAGGAAAGTTTACCTTCAGAAGAAAGAAAAAACCGACAAGCTAACCAGGATGCCGGCAACGCTATTTGAATTAAAAAGAATAAGCCTTCGTCCTGCGGGCACGATGATGACCTGACTGGTTGCCTTCATGTCAAAATGGGTTTTATATTACGGCCGGAATCCACACCAGAAGTTGAACCCCCGCTAAAACAAGCCATAAGAACAGGTTGCTCCAGAATCCGGGCCGCAGTGATTGAAAATAGTGGCCGAGCAGGAAAGAAACAGGAATTGCTGCAAGGACCAGCAGCTCAATATTTGCTGTTTCAATAAAAAGAAAGATTGCTGCTGAAAGTAACCATATCCAGAAAAAAAGCACGAATATTTTCCTGGGCAAAACTTTCATTTTATGCATTGATTGAAGAATGTGCCTGCTTGCCAGGATCATAAGCAAAAACAAAAAAGAAAAGAAAATAATTTCCGGCAGCCGTATAAAGTCATGGGGATCTTTTACAATGAAATTGGCGATCACCATATCCACGACAGGCTGCAACGATTCATTTACAAGATAAAAACCGGCGGCAAAAAAGAACCATGGTGTGATAATCCCCAGGATGGTGAAGATCCATTCCCTCCATATTACTGGCCTGAGAATTAGCAATGCGATCCACACAATGATTATGAAATAAATAAGGTTGAAATACATAAGGCTTCCGGCCCCTATCAGAAATGATGCTTCAAAATAATTATAGCTCAGTCTCTCTGTCTTGTATGAAGATAACAGTTTATCCAGCGCAGGGAGAAAAAAAACCATTGCCAGCAGGGCAGGCTGCATTCTGTGAAGCCCTTCTATGCTGCTTGCTATCATTAGAAAAAAGAAAGCCGGTAACAGGGTTCTTGAACTTATTATGGAATAGTTGTTGTTCAGACTGATCAGATACAAACCGGTAAGAATAAGTATTACAAGTGCAAGTATAGCTGAGGCAAGTGAATCAGCAGGAATAAAATCAACGATCAGTGAGAAAAGGGGCATGGGATGTTCATCAAAGATCATCCGCTTCGGTGAGTTTGCCAGCTGGGGGAGCCATGCAAGGACAGTGAAGAAAAGAATAAACAGGTAGCCGGATGTGGTATTGTTTTTCAGGATTCGCAGCAGCATGTTTAACTTTTTGATGTTCCTATATTAAATCTTTCCCCAGGTCCCTGCGGTAATACATTTTTTCAAAGCTGATCATTGCGGCCGCCCTGTAGGATCTTTTAAGGGCCTCATCCAGGGAGCCGGAAAGTGAGCTTACCGCAAGAACCCTTCCTCCATTAGTAACAATACGGCCTGCTTTTAATTTTGTTCCGGCATGGAACAGGAAAATTTCAGTCCCCGCTTCATTATCTGCAGAACTGCTGCCCGCGGCATCTTCAAGCCCGGAAATCTCAATTCCCTTCTCATAGTCACCGGGATATCCCCCCGATACCAGCATAATTGAGGCTGCATGGCGTTCATCAATATCTGTTTTTTGCCGCTTTAACTCCTGCCTTCCGGCGGAAATAAGAATTTCCAGCATATCGTTCTTTATCCTCGGCAATATTGCTTCGGTTTCCGGATCGCCAAGACGTACATTATATTCGATAACAAAAGGATCACCGCCAATATTTATCAATCCGAAAAAAATAAAACCCCTGTAATCAATTCCTTCACTCTGCAGTCCTTCAACAGTCGGCCTGATAACCCTGTCTTCAACCTTTTTCATAAACTCTATTCCCGCGAAGGGGACAGGAGATATGGATCCCATGCCCCCGGTATTCGGTCCCGTATCATTTTCGCCTATCCTCTTGTAGTCTTTGGCCTCCGGCAACAACAAATAATCTTTGCCATCGGTGAGGATAAAGGCAGACAATTCTATTCCATCCAGGAATTCTTCAATAACAACCTTGCTGCTTGCCTCACCGAATTTTCCCCTTAGCATGTCATCGAGCTCCTTTTCTGCTTCCCGCCTGTCATCCAGGATCACCACTCCTTTACCTGCCGCAAGGCCATCGGCCTTAAGTACATAAGGAGGATTAAGGGATCCCAGGAACTTTTTCCCCTCATCAATATTATCGGTTGTAACTGCAAGGTAGCTGGCGGTGGGGATATTATATTTTTTCATGAATTCCTTGGCAAAATCCTTGCTGCCCTCAAGCCTGGCCCCTGACCTGTCCGGCCCGATGACCATTATGCCGGAAAGTTCTTTTTCCGAAGCGAAATGATCTTTAATCCCGCGAACAAGGGGTTCCTCGGGACCCACGACTACCATATCAATGCTGTTTTTCAGGCAGAAGGTGGCGATACCATCGAAATCATTTACCTGCAGATCTATATTCCGGCAAAGGGATCCTGTGCCCGCGTTCCCGGGAGCAACGTATAGTGTTTCGAGAAGCGTGCTTCGTGATATCATCCATGCAAGGGCATGTTCCCTGCCGCCGGAACCAAGGATAAGTACGTTCATAAGTTCAGAAGATATTTAGAAAATCGCCGTAAACTTAAAAATTAAAAATTTAACATAGCAGAAATCTCAAGATTAGTTATCTGAAGCAGCCTGAAAAATCAGGTTGACAAATATTTAATTCTTCATTAGCAAAAAGTGGCTTTAAA
>SLGC01000091.1 GCA_007123885.1 Bacteroidales bacterium
ATAATAGGCGTACCGGATCTGTTTTTGAAGGTCCCGAAATTTGTAATTGTAAAAGTACCTCCGGAAATATCATCGGGTTGAAGTGTGCCATTCCTTGCCCTTCCGGCCAGATCATTTACAGCTTTAGCCAGTCCGGCAAGACTTTTCTCATCGGCATTTTTTATAACCGGCACAATCAGGTTCCCTTCACTCAGTGCAACAGCTATTCCTATATTAATATTCTTTTTAATGATTATCCTGGAACCATCAACTGAAATGTTCACCATGGGAAAATCCCGCAATGCTTTTGCGGAAGCTTCAATAAACATAGGTGTGAAGGTCAGGTTCTGATTTTCCCGCTCACGGAAATGCCCTTTGTTTGTTTCACGCCACATGACAAGGTCTGTAACATCGGCATCAATAAAGGAAGTTACGTGGGGTGCAGTATGTTTGGAACTGA
The DNA here is from genome assembly GCA_007123885.1 of Bacteroidales bacterium. GTDB lineage: Bacteria > Bacteroidota > Bacteroidia > Bacteroidales > PUMT01 > PXAP01. The sequence continues at coordinate 440 of SLGC01000091.1, forward strand.
CCATATGACTCGCGATGAGCTTTCTCATCCTGTCCATTTCGATAATCCTGTCACCAGCCTCATTGGAGGATATTTTTTCTTCGGGCCCGGGGTGGATTGCTTTTATTCCTGAGAGATTTTCAGTTTCTGTGATGGTTTCAGCTTTTTCCTTTTCGGTGAATGTTTCCCTGTCCTTGTTGACTGAAGATTTATTTTTCAGGTAATTCAACAGATCGTTCCTGGTTATTCTGCCCCCTTCTCCGCTTCCCGCTATATTATCAAGTTCCTGGATGGAAATATGTTCTTCCTTTGCAATTTTTCGTACAAGGGGAGTGAGAAATTTGCCTGATTGTGTGTGTCCTGGTATCTCCTGAACCTGCCGCATGGATTCCGAAGCCTCAGCCTTACTGCCTGAACCGGTTTTTTCCCGGGATTCATCCCCGGAAGCGGTTTGTTCTTTTGAATCCGTTTCTATCAAAGCAAGTATACCTCCTACTGAGATTACTTCACCTTCATCTTTCAATACTTTAGCAAGTGTCCCTTTTACAGGCGAAGGTATTTCAGTATCTACTTTATCTGTTGCTATTTCAACCAGCGGCTGGTCTTCTTCTACCATACTTCCTTCGCTTGCCAGCCATTTAATAATGGTAGCTTCTATTATTCCTTCGCCCATAGCGGGAAGTTTTATCTCGATTTTAGCCATGGCTGAGAATTTTATTAGTACAGGTTAATCGAGATAATATTCAAGCTTATATTGACCGGGCAATTTGAATTCATTTTCATTTCACAGGTCCCCGTATTTTTTAAGAATGGTGACGTAAGGATTTTATTTTAATTACCGTAAAAGCAATACAAAATTATCTGAAAACTGTTCATTGCTACCGGTTATTCATGGCCTGGCGCAACTGACCGGGAGCTTATTTACCTTAATTTTTCTGCTTTACCGGTTTCCAGGTTAATTTTCTTAAAGATGACGGTATCGTTATGGCTGGCATCATGAAGCGCCCTGCTATTCTTCCGGCAATTGAAAGTCCGGCCCTAAACCAGATAGCGGTATAAAGCACAGGAAGGATCATAAATTTCCCGGGAAAATCAAAATGTTTTCTGATGTAAATAATCATTGCCTTGTAGAAAACAATTATGTAGTTGATGCTTGTTTTCCGGGTACTTTCGCCTTTAAAGTGTATTATCGAGGTGTCAGGATAATACCATATCTCATATTTTTTTCTGAGTATCCGCAATGAAAGATCTATATCTTCTCCATACATGAAAAAATCCTCATCATACCAGCCTGTATTATCGAGTGCCGATTTTCTTGCAAAGAAAAAGGCGCCTGTAAGAACTTCAATTTTATGGGTTTTATCTTTATCCAGATGTCCCAGATAATACTTCCCGAAAACTTTGGAACGGGGAAAGAGTGTTGTCAAGCCCCCGATCTTGTAGAGGGCGACCAGGGGTGTTGGCAGCGAACGTTTGGATTCGGGCAGAAATTTTCCTTTGCCATCAATCATTTTCACACCCATTGCACCGGCACCTGGATGGGAATCCATAAATTCCAGGCATTTGCGCAAAGTGTTTTCCTCAACAATAGTATCGGGGTTCAGAAACAGGATAAACTCACCCCCGGCATGTCTGAGCGCCAGGTTGTTTGCCATGGAAAATCCCAGGTTTGTTTTGTTTCTTATAAGTTTTACTTCGGGGAATTTTTTGGCAACCATTTCTGCTGAACCATCTGCAGAGTTATTATCAACCACATATATGTCATGGGATATTCCTTCTGATGCAGCCTTTACCGAGTCAATGCACCGTTCCAGGAAGTTTTTTACGTTATAGCTTACAATGATTATGGAAAGCCTCATCAGTCCGGAGAGCTTAAGCATTTAATGTGCATAAAGATAAGAAAAGATTTGTCTTTCATCTCCCGATCTTATCTGAGATTTTTTCTAATGGCACGGGATAACCTTATGATGCCCTCAGCATTCATTTCCTTTGATGGAAATGAGAAATTAAGCCTCATTGTATTATTGCCCGCTCCATTACAGTGAAAAACATTTCCTGGAATAAAGGCTACTTTTTCTTTAATGGCCTGCATAAACAACTGTTCACTATTAAAGTACCGTGGAAGGTTGAGAAAAAGGAAAAGCCCGCCCTCGGGCCTTATCCACCCGACCTCTTCAGGCATATATTCTTCGAGCGCTGCAAGCATAATATCTCTTTTTTCCTGATATATATTCTTAATCTTAACAAGGTGAGAATCAAGAATTCCGGCTTCAAGGTATCTGGCAGCTATTTTTTGAACAAAGGGCGATGTACACAGGTCAGCAGTTTGCTTTGCTGTTACCAGCCGGTCGATTATCGATTTTTCTGCTATGAGCCAGCCTATCCTGAAACCGGGTGCAAGTATTTTTGAAAAAGTCCCTATGGATATCACCTGTCCTGTATTTTCCAGGGTATAGATCATTCTCTGGTGCCCACCTTCATATCTTAATTCCCGGTAGGGGCTGTCTTCAACTATCAGTACATCAAATTTTCTGGCAATTTCAATTATTTCCTTCCTTCTGGATTCCGGCATGGTAATGCCGGCCGGATTCTGAAAATCGGGGATTGTATAAATAAATTTGGGTTTCTCACCGAAAGCCTTCATCTTTTTCAGTTTCTCTTCAAGAAGGTCGGCACGCATGCCGTGATTGTCAAGATTGACACCTTCCAGCCTGGCTCCATAAAAGCCAAAGGCGCTGATACCTCCAAGGTAAGAAGGCAGTCCGCATATTACAGTATCTCCGCGATCGATAAAAATTTTGGAAAGCAAGTCCAGTCCCTGCTGAGATGCTGTAGTAATCATAAGATTCTCAATTCCTATTTCAAGACCCTGATCACGGTATCTGTAAACAAGCAGTTCTCTCAGACTCAGGTCTCCTTCGGTAGTTCCATATTGCAATGCCTGATGAGCATCGTCTGAATCAAGTAATTCACAAACAATATTCTTCAATTCTTTTACAGGAAAAGATTCAGGTGCGGGCAATCCTCCTGCGAAAGAAATAATATCAGGAAGCTGCGTCAGCTTAAGTATTTCTCTTATGGCTGATTTCTTCTGGCTGCTGATCTGCCTGTTGAGAATTTCTTCCAGATCTTTTATCATAGAAACAGGATTAGATAATATTCAGGACATCTAAAGATTCTATACGAAATTGCAAATTGTAATGATCAACAGCAAATTTTACTTCCATTCTTTTCAGAAAATATAGCGTGAACGGCCCGGGTACCTTTATATCCCCGGGATCAGGATTGCACAAAAGATGAAGGTGCCGGCAGACGATCATCGATCCGGTTGCGATCCAAGCTGACATTCCATGATGATCATCCGGCAGCCATTCATGTTACCGAACCGGCAGGATTGGTGAAAATCCATACATGCCAGGAACCAGTAACCCGCTTTGAGAAAAGCCATTGCCCTGTTATAACGGACAACTTCATTTTCCGGAATGATTTGTATGATTATATTAAAATCCTCAATTGCTGATTCATGCCGGTTCTCACGATAATTGACCATACCGCGGTAATTATAGGCTGCAATGTTCAACGGGTCATACTCAATGGCAAGGGAAAAATCTTCTATGGCGGATTGATAATTATTCAGGTTCATTTTTGATATCCCGCGGTGGAGGTAGATAACCGATACGTTTGAAGTTTCCAGTTCAAGAGCCCGGTTGAAATTTTTTATGGCAGGTTGCCAGCTCCTTCTCTGGTTCTGGATAATTCCCCTTGTAAGATAAAATCCAGGATATTCCGGATACAGCTCGATTAATCTGTTGATTTCACTGGTTGCCCCGCGAAGGTTTCCTTCCAGGAACAGGATCCTGATTCTACTGTCCAATGCTGCTTTATTATCCGGATGAATGGTAAGTACAAGTTCAAAATCTTTCATGGCATCATCCAGATCTCCGGCTTCAATTTTTCTGGTTGCCAAATTAATCAGTGAGTCAGCGCAATACTGACAATTCAGATCTGACAAAAAACCTGTCAGCAGGAAAATAAACATGATGCTTCTAAAATAACCGGTATGCATTCAAACCTCCTTGAGTTGAATAAAACGGCCTACATATACCGTTCCTGCCTCTGGTCAAAGGAAACCAGCAACAATTGATTATTACGGATAAATAAAGAAAAGGGTTGCAACTTTAGGGTAAAATTCTACTTTTTCCCGCTGTTAATAGAGGTTTCAAATAAAGTCCGGTTTACAATTGACCGGCCTAGAGTTACTTCATCGGCATATTCAAGTTCGTCGCCTATGGAAACTCCCCGTGCAATAGTTGAGATGATTACAGGGTGTTTGTGAAGTTTACGGTATATATAAAAATTTGTAGTATCTCCTTCCATGGTTGTACTCAGGGCCAGAATAATTTCCTTTACATTGCCACGTGCAACTTTCTCTTCAAGTGAACTTATATTCAGGTCACCGGGACCGATCCCATCCATAGGTGAAATAATTCCGCCCAGTACATGGTAAATGCCGGAATACTGGTGTGTATTTTCTATGGACATGACATCCCTGATGTTTTCAACAACACATATTATTGAATGATCACGTTTATCGTCGGAACAAATATTACACATTTTGCTATCGGAAATATTATGGCAGGAGGAGCAGTATTTGATCTCTCTTTTTAATGCAATGATTGCAGAGGAAAACTTTTCCACATCTGCCAGATCATGTTTAAGCAGGTGTAAAACAAGCCGCAGTGCTGTTTTTCTGCCTATTCCCGGAAGCCCTGCAAATTCAGAAATTGCTGATTCAAGTAATTTTGAAGGATAATTTTCAATATGCACTTTTTCCTGTTTTTGGTTCAAAATTAATATCAATAAGGGGTAATACCAAGCAGAGATATTTTATCACTGATCTTTAATCGTTTGGATTCAGGAGAGGCAGTGTTTTTAAAAGAAGAATTTTTTATGTAATCTTGCACACGGTTTTGGAATTACCCCTGTAACTTCAACTTTTTTTCATGGCTCCAGTTTATATAATCTGCATACTGTTTGCATATTTTATCCTGCTCCTTTTAATTTCCTGGTATACTGGAAAGGACCGGAGCAATGCCGCTTTTTTCCTCGGAAACAGGAAGTCGCCATGGTACATTGTTGCCTTTGGAATGATAGGAGCAACACTTTCCGGAGTCACCTTCATATCCATACCCGGTTGGGTGGGAGAGAGCAATCTGTCCTACATGCAAATGGTACTGGGTTTCCTGGCAGGATATTATGTGATAGCCACTGTCCTTATGCCACTTTATTACAGGCTCAACCTTACTTCGATATATTCATACCTGGATATCAGGTTCGGAAAGAGTTCCTACAAGACCGGTGCCTGGTTTTTTCTTCTCTCACGTCTCCTGGGCGCTTCATTCCGCGTATACCTGATGGCGGGTGTCCTGCAGTTAACTGTTTCGGATGCCTGGTCTGTACCATTCTACGGCACAGTTGCAATGACTGTTTTGCTTATCTGGCTTTATACTTTCCGCGGGGGCATTAAAACAATAATATGGACAGATACACTCCAGACCTTGTTCATGCTTATTGCTGCCGGGGCTACCATCCTGGCCATTGCCGGTGAACTGCAGCTTGACCTCGCCAGTCTTGCGGGGGAAATATACAGGAGTGATCATTCAAGGATCTTTTATTTTGACAGCTGGATGGATAACCGTCATTTTGTAAGGCAATTTGTCAGCGGGATTTTTTTGGCTATTGTAATGACGGGGCTGGATCAGGATATGATGCAGAAAAACCTGAGTTGCCGCAATCTTTCCGAAGCCAAAAGAAACATGTACTGGTTCAGCCTTTCACTTGTGCCTGTCAAACTGTTGCTTCTTTCACTCGGTGTGATACTGCTTGTATTTATTTCAAGTGAAGGCATTCCCTTGCCCGAAAGGGCAGATGATATTTTCCCCGTGATCGCCACCCAGGGATTCCTACCTTCATACATAATGGTGTTTTTCATTGTGGGACTAGTTGCAGCAACCTATTCCAGTGCCGATTCCACCCTTACCGCCCTGACCACTTCCTTTACAGTGGATATACTCAACAGGGGTTCACAAAACAGACCGGGGGCAGTCAGGACAAGAACTATTGTTCATGCAGCAATGGCCATAATGCTTGGAATAATAATCATTTTCTTCAGGATCCTGAACGACCAGAGTATAATCAGCACCCTTTTTACAGTTGCCGGCTATACCTACGGACCGCTTCTTGGAATGTTTGCCTTTGGTATATTCAGCCACTACCAGGTAAGGGACAGATATGTACCTGTTATTGCCATCGCTTCCCCGGCAGTAACTTTACTGCTGGATACTTATTCCGAGATCATATTCGGAGGATATACCTTCGGTTTTGAAATACTGCTTGTTAATGGATTGTTGACCCTGACGGGTTTGTTTATGATCCGGACACAAGGTAAAACAACCGTCTGATCATGGGAGAATTTTGCTATCTTCACCATCCGGTACTGCTTTTTTGCACCCTCAGCTAAGCGGAAAAACTACTGCATCATGAAAAAATTGAATATGAATAGAAGTTTCCGGCAAATGAAATACTTTTTTCCTTTTGTATGGGTTTGTTTATTCGTATCCCCCGGTTTTGCTATGCATAAGCCGGCATATATCATATTCGACGGAAACGGCAATGAAGTGAATTACAGCAGCATGATGGAAAGGATAACAGAAGCTGATGTCCTTCTTTTCGGGGAACTGCATGGGAATCCTATAGCACACTGGTTGCAGTATGAGGTTGCAATCGACCTGCACAATGCCCGTGAAGGCGCACTCATACTTGGTGCTGAAATGTTTGAGGCAGACAACCAGCTTCTGCTCGATGAATACCTGGAAGAGCTGATCACAGAAAGAAGCTTTGAGGCGGAAGCAAAACTCTGGGTGAGTTACAATACCGATTACCGGCCCCTGGTATTATTTGCCCGGGAAAATTCAATACCCGTTATAGCTTCAAATGTACCCCGGCGTTATGCCAACATGGTTTTTCACGGCGGTTTTGAGGCTCTGGATAATCTGGACAGAGCGGCGCTGGATTATATTGCACCTCTTCCGGTTCCCTATGACCCCGATCTCCCGGGATATCGGGAAATGAGAGAAATGGAGAGTATGCCGGGGGGACATGGTGGTGAGAATCTTCCAAAGGCACAGGCAATAAAGGATGCCACTATGGCCCATTTTATCATTGAAAACCATGAACCGGGAAAATTGCTTGTTCATTTCCACGGTACATTCCATTCCGATAATTACGGGGGCATATATTGGTACCTTGAAAAATGGGCACCGGAATTGAACATAGTGACCATTTCAACAACACTTCAGCAGGACCCGCGTTCCCTTGACGAGGGGGCTCTCGGCAGGGCTGATTTCATACTGGTGGTGCCGGAACGTATGACAAGGACACATTAGATCACGTGCATTCTCGTGCCGGAAGGAATGACAGAACACATCGGATACAGGGGACCCTTTATGCCGTAAAGAATGACCAGGATACATCAGGTCCCGCGAACCGGCATGCTTTTGGTTAAGTTTGGAAGGCTTCCTGACCTTTTAAAACGATTCTTCAGCAATTTCCAGTGCATGGCTGATTGCAGCAATAATACCGGACGGATTTTTCCCTCCTGCAGTGGCAAAAAACGGCTGTCCGCCGCCTCCGCCCTGGATATGTGTTGCTATGATCCTGATTATATCGTTGGCCTTTAAACCTTTTTGAGAAGTAAGCCTTTCAGACAGCATTACTGCAAGATGAGCCTTGCCCGATATATCAGCTCCAAGCACCAGGAAAAGATCTTCAACTTCGTTTTTCAGCTGAAAGGCAATGTCTTTAAGCATAGCGGGTGAATCGGCTTCGATGGTTTCGGCTATTATAACAACACCATTTTTTCTGTGCGATTTTTCGACTAGCGACGATTTTATGCTTTTTATCCTTTCACGGCTCATTTCCTCAAGCTGCTTTTCAAGTAAGGCCTTTTCGTTTAACAACTGTTCAATTGCCTTTACAGGATCGGCACTGCTTTTCAAAAGGGATCTTATGTGTTTTAATTTATCTGCCTGCTCGTTGATCCAATCCTCGGCACGGGGACCGCTAACTGCTTCTATCCGGCGAATTCCCGCAGCAATTGCAGATTCCGAAATAATCTTGAACAGACCGATCTGGCCGGTCCGCTCAACATGGATGCCACCACATAGCTCTATTGAATCACCAAACCGGATAGTGCGGACCTGATCGCCGTACTTTTCGCCAAAAAGGGCTACAGCTCCTGATGCCATTGCTTCTTCCATAGGTATACTTCTTTGTTCCTGCCTGGGTACATTATCCCTGATCATCTGGTTGACCTGCTTTTCAACAGCCTTGATCTGATCGTCATTCAGCTTCTGATAATGTGAGAAGTCAAACCGGAGATAGTCATAGTGCACAAGCGAACCTTTTTGTTCTACATGGCTGCCCAGGTGTGATCTCAGGGCATCATGCAGCAGATGGGTTGCAGTATGGTTATTGGCAGTCAGTTTCCTTTTTTCCCTGTCAACCACAGCCATGAAAACGGCATAGGGATTTGCCGGCAGTTGTTCAGTTATATGGATATTAAGCTCATTTTCCTTGATGGTGTTGAGGATCTTTATTTTATCACCCTCTTTTTCCAGGTAACCAGTATCTCCTATCTGGCCCCCGCTTTCAGGATAAAACGGAGTTTTGTCGAATACAAGATGGTAAAAAGCCTTTCCTTTCGACCTGATCTCCCTGTAACGTATTATTTCAACTTTTGCTTCGGTATGATCATATCCTACAAATTCTTCTGATCCCTCATCCCTTAATATGATCCAGTCGCCGCCCTCTACCCGTGCATCCTGGCGGGAACGGGTTTTTTGTTTTTCCATTTCTGTTCGGAACTCTTCCTTGTTGAAAGTAAAGCCCTTTTCCCTGAGTATAAGTTCGGTCAGGTCGGGAGGGAAGCCATAGGTATCATAAAGTAAGAACGCACTTTTTCCGTCGATTTGCCTTGTGCTTGTTTTTGAGATAACCTGGTCAAGAAGCCTGATCCCTGTATCCAGGGTGCGCAGAAAAGCGCTTTCTTCCTCTTCGATCACCTTTTCAATGATATTCTTCTGGGCATGCAATTCGGGGTATGCTTTTCCCATAACCCCAATCAGGACAGGCACAAGCCTGAAGATGAAAGGATCTGACTGATCAAGGAAGCTGAACCCGTATCTGATGGCCCGGCGCAGTATTCGTCTTATAACATATCCTGCCTTATTGTTTGAAGGTATTTGTCCGTCGGCAATTGAAAAGGCAAGCGTCCGCAGGTGATCTGCAATTACCCTCATTGCAATATCACTCTTGCCGCCTGTTCCGTACGATATACCCGTTAAATCTGATATCCTGCCTATTACCGGCTGGAAGAGGTCGGTTTCATAATTGGATTGCTTGTTTTGCACAACCATGCAGAGCCTTTCAAATCCCATACCTGTATCGACATGCTTCTGCGGAAGCTTTTCAAGACTGCCGTCCCCTTTCCGGTTGAACTGGATGAAAACCAGGTTCCAGATCTCAATAACCTGTGGGTGATCCTGATTTACAAGCAGTGCACCGCTTTTCAGCATCCTTTCCTCATCGGAGCGGATATCGATATGTATTTCTGAGCAGGGTCCGCATGGCCCGGTGTCACCCATTTCCCAGAAATTATCTTTTTTTGAACCCATAAGAATACGATCTTCATCCAGGTACTTTTTCCAGTATTCCAAAGCATCCCCGTCATGTTCCAGATTTTCAGCCGGATATCCCTCAAACACTGTGGCGTATAATCTATCCGGAGAAATATGTAACTCTTTCACTAAAAATTCGTAAGACCATTTGATTGCCTCTTCTTTGAAATAGTCGCCGAATGACCAGTTGCCAAGCATTTCGAACATGGTGTGATGGTAGGTGTCGTAACCAACTTCTTCAAGGTCGTTGTGTTTTCCCGATACCCTGAGGCATTTCTGCGAATTTGCGACCCGTGGATGTTCAGGCTGAACGTTGCCAAGGAAAATATCCTTGAACTGGTTCATACCGGCATTGGTGAACATAAGTGTGGGGTCGTTCTTAACAACTATAGGGGCAGAGGGAATGATCCTGTGATTTTTATTACTGAAAAAATCCAGGAAAGCAGACCTGAGAAGACTGGAGTTCATAAAATATCAGGAATTATGTTGAGTATCTGTTTAATAAAACAATCACAAATTTTAATCAATAATCTTTTTGCAAAATTAGTTTATTTCA
>SLGC01000454.1 GCA_007123885.1 Bacteroidales bacterium
CCATATTCTCTCCTTCGCCGCATTCGTTCCCCGCGCTCCAGAAAATTATGCTGGTGAAATTCCTGTCGCGAAGCACCATCTTTTTGGCACGGTCCCTGAACTGGGGCTGCCATTCCGGCCATTCCGAAATATATTCATGGGCATGGCACTCGACCCCGGCCTCATCCACGATATACATCCCCAGCTCATTGGCAAGCTCCATCAGCTCGACACTCGGGGGGTAATGAGAGGTCCTTGCCAGGTTTATGTTGAACTGCTTCATTATGATCAGGTCACGCCGCAGCGTTTCGACGGGAACGGCCTGCCCGTGCAGCGGATGGTGCATATGCAGGTTCACGCCGTTGAATTTTACCGGCACCCCGTTTACAAGGATCTGGCTGTCCTTTATTTCAACCTTCCTGAAGCCAATCCGCTTTGTGTATACCTCGGTGAGCCTTCCGTTTGCGTCCTTCAGCCTCATGACCAGGGTATATAGATTCGGCTTTTCGGCCGACCATTTCAGGGGGTTTTTGACCTCTGCCCTGAAGCTAAGCTTCTGCTCCCGGCCCGGAGCCAGGTTTTCGGCTGATTTTCTCAGGGTGGGAATAACCTGTCGCCCGCCATCCATCAGATCGACCTCGATGGAATAGCCGCTCCGGGGTGATTCTGAATAATTGACAAGATCAATGTCAAGCTGCAATTCGGCGTCACGGTAGTTCTCATCCAGTTCGGTGACCACGTAATAGTCCCTCATATGCACTTTGGGGGCGGCAAAAAGATAAATGCTCCTGTAGATACCGGACAGCCTCCACATGTCCTGGTTTTCGATATAGGACCCGTCGGAATAGCTCAATACCTTTACTGCTATGGTGTTCTCCCCCCTTCTTATGAAGGGAGTCACATTGTATCCGGCAGGTTCAAAACCGCCCTGGTTATAGCCGACGGCCTGGCCGTTTATCCATACATAAGAGGCCGATTTAACACCTTCAAAACGAAGGAACACTTCCCTCCCGTCCCAGTTCCGGGGAACCCTGAAGGTGCGGACATAACATCCCGTGGGGTTATAATCTTCAGGCACATGGGGAGGATCGCTGATGAATGTAAGATGAATATTGCGGAACTTCCCGTGGCCAAAACCCTCCATCTGCCAGTTTGAAGGAACCTTTATGTCATCCCACCTGCCGGTCCGGTATCCCGGGGCGAAAAAATCGGCAGGCACATCGGCAGGCTTCTCAAACAGCCTGAACTTCCATGTGCCATCCAGACTCATATAGTATGGAGTGGCAGACCTGTCATTGCGGAGAGCCTGTTGCTCGTTGTCATAGGGTATCAATGGGGTGTGGCCTTCAGTCTGGTTGATCTCAAAAATGCCGACATCCTGCCACTCGTTGCCGGTGAAGACAATCTGGGCCTGGGAGTGCAGCTGGATTGCCCAGGTAAGGCTTAATGCTGAAACAATAATGCTTTTAATCATAATGGATCGGGTTGGGGTTGGGTTTGTAGTTGAAGTTGATGTTGAGGCTGAGGCTGAGGCTGAGGCCCAATTTTACAGAGGAGAAAGTAGTTTCTTCATCATGTTAACTCTCTCGCTGTAGATATTGCCAATATTTTTCATTCTGTCCTTTAAATGTGCCCGGGCACCGGGATAATCTTTCCAGATCTGTCGCAAAGTATCGGTAATTTGCCGGCCTTCGGTTTCTTCGATTTCGAAAATCCAGTTATCAAAACCCAGATCATAGTACATCTGGCCTTTGATGGAATCTTCCGGTTGCCTTAAATAAAAGAACGGTGTCCCGTTATAAGCTGCAATAATCGGAGAATGACACTCAAAGCTCAAGACCGTATGGGCTTTTGCATACACCGATGCGGCTTCATCCGGCAGCCAGTATCCTCTCTTGATCACAAAGGGTTTGACATCGGCAGGCAATGGATCAATCAGAAGTTCATCCATGATATCCATCTGATAAGTCATTTCCGGGCACACCAGCACTTTATTTCCGGTTTCCCTTACCCAGGCAATCATTGCTTCCCTTAGTTTTGCATGGTCCCTCTCCCTGGTTTGTTCATTTGTCTTCTCCACATGGTTAATCCAGTCCCGGGTCCAGTCATTGTTATCTGGATAGATTGTGTGGTAAGGAGTATACCTTAGCCTGGGGATGACACAAATAAACTTTTTGGCTTCCAAACCTGCCTGGTTAAGAAAACTTTCTGCTTTGTCAGGATTATTTATATGCATGTAAAATGTTGCATCCGGGGCAAAACTAATATGCGGACCTTCAATGCCTGCCTTCTTCAGATGTTGAATAGAGTTGGTTTCCCTGGTATAAATGAAGGAGGCCTTCTTTAAAATACTTTGATGGTATTCACCTGGATTTTGAAGGGTAGTTCCGAAAACACCGAAAGGTTTATCGGTATGCTTCATCCAGCATGCCAGGTGATCTGCACCTACCAGCAGCGGACCGGAACCATGCACCATAATGTCTGCTTCATTAATTGCAGCCATTACTTCCTGGTTTGCATCTTTCTCCGGAGTAACACCTCCATATATAATCCTGACTTTGGGAAAATTACGGTTCAGCAACTCCTTCACCTCCTCCCCGCCGGTTCGTTTCCATAGGATTACCCTGGCTTCCGGCAAAAACACTTCAAATACATGAAGCAATCCGGGAGTGTGCGCAATATCGCCGATATTCACATTTTGCCAGCCGGAGACAAGCAATATGACCGGATTCTCTTTCCGGGTTTCACCCAATACAGTTCCGGATACTAATAATCCGGCTGAGAATAGCCCTGTTTTCTTTAACCA
>SLGC01000214.1 GCA_007123885.1 Bacteroidales bacterium
GCTAACTGCAATAATATTCGGACTGGTGTTTATGATGATGAATATCCTGGGAGTTGAAAAGGCATCGGGGTTGCAAAAGATATTTGTACTTCTGCTTCTTATTATACTTGCCTTTTTTCTTGGAGACGGAATAAGGGAGATATTTTTTACAGAAGCAACAGGCAGATACATGCAAAATCTTTCGCCATTCCTTCCCCATGGATTCCAGGGATTGATGACGACTACAGGACTGGTTTTTGTTTCGTATCTGGGACTGACACAGATTGCCAGTATGGCCGAAGAGGTCAGGAATCCCGAACGCAACATTCCACTTGGACTTATCCTGTCATTGCTGATAACGACCTTCATCTATGTTGCAGGAGTTTTTATAATGGCCTCGGTAATACCACAGCAGGAATTCTGGGAAGACCTGGCACCCGCATCATCTGCCGCCTCCCATGTGGCCAGCCTTATTTCAACCAGGGCCGGTGTTTTAATGGTTGCTATTGCTGCTGTGGCAGCACATGCTTCAACAGGAAATGCCGGACTGATGACAGCCTCGAGATTCCCTCTTGCCATGTCGAGGGACAAGCTGTTTCCCATGGTCCTGGGCCGGCTGGGCAGGTTCAGGACACCAGTGATATCCATCTATATATCCACCGCCATCATGGTGCTAATCATAGTTTTTCTAAGCGAGGGCGATATTGCAAAACTTGCCAGCAGTTTCCTGCTTCTGATATTTATGCTTATAAACGCATCGGTCATTGTCATGCGGAAAAGTAAAATAGAAGCCTATGATCCCGGCTATCATTCTCCTTTTTATCCATGGATGCAGATATTCGGAATAGTCAGTTCCTTTTTCCTTATCATATATCTGGGCTGGGTTCCCGGCTTGTTTACAATGGCTGTTATCGCGTTTGCATTTGCCTGGTACTGGTACTATGCCAGGAAAAGAACTACCCGGGCAGGAGCAATTTATCACTGGTTTGCCCTGCTTGGAAAACGGGAACATAAAGAGCTTGAAGGTGAGTTGCTTAATATTCTGAAGGAAAGAGGACTCCGTGAGGGCGACCCTTTCGGGGAAATGGTAGTTCATGCAGCCATAACGGATCTTGGGAATAAACGAGTTTCATTCAATTCACTGGTTTCTGATGTAGCGGGTGATTTTAACAGGAAATTTGAGGGTGTGGATAAGGATACTCTTAAAAAGGAGTTCCTGGATGTTACCAGTATCGACCCTGCCCTTATCATCCCCCGGGTATCCATACTCTGGGGTAAAGTTGAAAATATTGATCATCCCGCGCTTCATATAATCCTTTCAAACCGCGGGATAAAGAAGCCTGTTGTAAAAGGCGGGATATCATCTGAAGATCATATCAGGGTTTTCTTTTTTGTTATAGGCAGGAGGGATGAGCCCAAACAGCAGTTGAGATTCCTTTCACGGCTGATGGACATTGTTGAAAGGGAAAATTTCATTGACAAAATTACTACTATCCGAAACCATCGTGAAATAAAGGAATTCCTTTTGCATGATGACAGGTTCATCACGCTTCATTTGCGGAAGGGAACGATACAGGAAGAATTGATTGACAAACCCCTTCGGGATATCAGCCTTCCGCAGGATGTTCTTATAGCAATGTTACAGAGGGATAACCATATTTTTACCCCGAGGGGTGATACTGTTCTGAAAGATGATGATATCATTACGATTATCGGAGAGCCCCCGGGCATCAAGACACTATTCAAGAAATACATCCATAAGCGTCCTGCCGGAAAATAATTGGAGAACATAATGGTATTAACTGTCCGTCCCGGAATTTCTGAATTTTGAACTCAACTGATCGAATGCCTCTTTTTCCGAGACAATAGTTATCTCATCACCCTCTTCCAGCCTGACATCCGGCCGGGGTACGGAAAGCTTTCCTTTCCTTTGCAGAAGAGTGATCAGGCTGCCTTTTGGTAACTTGACCTGCCCTACACTTTTTCCAATAAGGGAACTGCCTGGCCCGAATTTATCAAGATGAAGCGTCAGAGTTCTTATTTCCTGCAGCAGGGCTGATTTCATATCCTTTGCAGTTTCTGCTTTTTTCCATGCTTCTGCAAAACCTTCCCTGTGGATGGATGTATCCAGTTGTGATGCCAGTTTTAGCAATCTCTCAGATGAATCCTTGTCATCGATCAATATCAGCAATCCATCCACATGATTATCGTTGATAGCTATATCTCCCTTGATGATGACCATTTCAGGCTGTTCAATTCCTTCAAGCAGGGTAGGAGCTACCGATATGTTGAATTCGACAGGATGAAGCATATGTTTAACTTCACCGGAAAGCTGCTTCTTAATTTGATCCTTTTCACCTCCTGTCCGTTCCCTGATCGCATCAGAAGCTCTGCTGACAGCCTCATCCAGAGATGTTGTTTCATCCAGGCTGATAACTATGGCACGTTCTGCAACCGAAGAGAGATGCTCTCCCTGTAAAAAGCTGAGGTTCATTCCTCCGGCTGAAATTTCGCTGCACCCGGTTTGTGCAATTCGCCCGAAAAGCCGGTATATGGCAGCTGAAAATGTAGTAGATTCCCTGACTCCGAAATAATACCATAATATTCCAAGTATAAGGATCCCCGCTAAAAAAATCCATGCCTCCGCCCCGATGAAGATAATCAGGGCGAGGTAGATGATTATCCCTGTTACCTGTGTCCACGGATATAAAGGGCTCTTATATTTAGGCTTGTAGTCGCCGCTCCTGCTTTCCCTGAAGACAATGACCGAAAGGCACATGCCGATGAAGGTAAAAAGAAGGAAACCGCTTGCCAGTTTGGCAATTTCCTCAACGTCAAACGTCAGCACCAGCGAGACCAGGATTATTCCCGTCAGTATCACTGCATTTACCGGAATTCCTTTTTTACTGAGGTTGCTGAATCTCTTCCAGAAAAGCCTGTCTCTCGACAATGCAAGCGGATAGCGTGCAGCAGACAGGATAACCGCGTTACCGGTTGATGTAAATGCTGCCAGGGCTGCAATAACAATTATTACCATGGGAATTGAAATTCTCTGAAACTGCTCTGCTGCTTCAGCCACAGGAGTGGGGTTATCATGCAGAATATCCTGCTCCACAAGTGCAACGATAATACCTGTTCCGGCAAGGTAGAAAAAAGTCACCACCGCAAGGGAATACAGCATCCCCCTTGGAATTGTTGATGATGGGTTTTTTATTTCCCCGGCCACACTGGCTACCTGTCCCATTCCCCCGAAGGAAACAAATACCAGTGCTATGGCTCCGATAAATCCTGTAATCCCGTGCGGAATCAATGGTTGAAATCGTTCAGTAACCTCGTCTGTGCGGGGTAAAATTTCAGCAACTCCTGAAACTACAAACCAGCCTAAAATAACAATCAGTATTCCTACAAGGGTTATCTCAGCTGCAGAGGTCTGCTTAACTCCTGCCAGGTTGATCAGGGTGAACAAGGCAATGAGCCCGATGGCCAGCAGTTGGATCGGAACTTCGAAAAATATGCTGAGATAATATCCCACTCCTACAAAAGCAAAGGCTCCTTTCATCAGCCATTGGAAATATATGCCAAGGGCGCCTATGATGCCGGTCAGGGGACCAAAACTGCGGGTAATGAAAAAGTAAGGACCTCCCGAGCGGGGCATGGCAGATCCCAGTTCGGAAATGCTGAATATGGCAGGCAGCATGAACAGGCCGGCAATCAAAAAAGCAACCGGCAGGGAAGGGCCGGTCTCATCGGCGGCAAAACCGGGAAGCAGAAAGAAACCGGAACTGAAAGCCGCACCTGTGCAGATTGCAAAAACTGAGGTAACCCCAAGAGTCTTCTTCATTCCTTTACCGCCTGAATTGTCCTTATCCTTATCACTCATGACAGTAAGATTGATTGCTTACAATTCCATACATGGGATCACTGATTTGCATATCTCTTACCCGGTTCGGGGAAATCTTCGATTTGTTTCCATTAACCATAATTAAATGGTTTTTCCTAATATACTGCAGCTTAAACATAAACGGAAGGCAATCTGTATTGTTCAGTTCCCGGCCGGAATATTCGGACAGTTTTAAAAAATGAAACTTTTCCGGAAGTTTTTACATTCATGCGGCAGGTGAATTGGAAATAATGTTTACTTTTGAGTACATACATTTAATACACCTGATATGTGAATCCCCATGATACTGAGTCTCACAAAAAAAGATAAACCAAGGGGATACATCCATGTGCAATGTCTAAAATGAGTTGAATGCAAACTATACCTAATTGATTTACAATTTTATAACCAAAGTTAAATATTTGAACGTATGACTATCCGCATCATCTTGTCTCTATTAATTTTTTCATCCGTCCTTTCATTTGCCCCGGCAGTGCAACAGCAGGGAGTGGAGCCTGTTACACTTGAAAAAATTGAAGAGAATATCTATGAGATCAAGGGCGGCCGGGGATCAAACGGTGGTTTGTTCATTGGTGAGGATGGTGTTCTGGTTATTGATGCAAAGATGGACAAGCAATCGGTCGACCAGACTCTTGAAGCCATAAAAAATCTGACGGATAAACCTGTAAGATTTCTTGTAAATACTCATAGTGACGGTGATCATGTGAATGGTAACCGCTATTTCCCGGAAACGGTAACCATAATTGCACATGAGAATTGCAGGAATGAATTCTTTCTGCCTGCAAGGGACGGCTCACCCTCAAACTGGCTTTCTCCCGACCTTCTTCCCTGGATTCCCCGGGTGACTTTCAATGACCGGCTGGATCTGTACCTTGGCCGGGACAGGGTTGAACTCTGGTATTTTGGCAAAGGACATACCTCGGGCGACTTAGTTGTGTTTTTCCCTGAACAAAAGGTTGCATTTATAGGCGATCAGATCTTTTTAAACCGGGTGCCGCTAATACATCTGCACAAAGGAGGGAATTCCCATTCCAATGTGAGATATCTTGAGAAGATGCTTGAAAACCTGGATGCGGAGAAATTCGCAAGCGGACACAGCGAGGTAGTTGACAGGGAAGTGATCGGCAGCTACATAGCTGCAATGAAATCCAGGCATGAGTCTGTTTCGGGAATGATGAAAAATAACTATACCCTGGATCAGATCAAGGCACAATTCCCGGATAATGAAGGAACCCTGACGGAAATAATTTACTTTGAGATCCTTGCCAGATAATGTTTCCGGTAAAAACCTCATCATAATATTTACTGAAGAGTGCATTTTCTTCAGGTAAAAGTACCTGGCAGAAAATGCCGATAACCTAAATTTTATACCATGAATAATAACATTCTCACAAAAAAGTTTTTCCCGGTTATTTTAACCGTAGCTATTATCTGCAATATTTCGTGCAGTCGGGAAGGCCATGAAGTTTACTATGATTTTGACACTGTCCCCGACCGCGTATGGGTTGGGGAGGATTTCTGGACCGTTCCCCTGGAAGGATGGCGTGTAAAAGATGGCCGTGTCGAATGTGTAAGCCATCTTCAGCAGGCCACTTTCAGCAACCTGACATATGTGCTTGAAGAGGGCAATAATGCCTTTAATGTGCGCTTCGACATGGGTTTGCTCAGGGAAGGAGAGAATGAAGGATCATCGGGTGTCGTAATTGGCTTACAGGCGATAGAGGAAGATGATGTCCGCGCCGCAGTCTATTTTGGCAGTGGAATAAGCATGGGGGTAAGCACCGGTGGTTTTGCTTTTCTTGAGGATCAGTCCGGCTCATTGCCCCAGGGTTTCGATTACAGCAGTTTCACACTTGATGTAGGTGGGTCGGATTCTTCCGAGGGATATATTATCACAATGGAAGTCATTGACCAGGAAGGAAATGTTGCCGCCGAACTATCACATTATCCCGAAGATCCTGTTACAGGTATCATACAGTTTGTAAATAATTTTCGCGGAAGTGGTTCTGCCCTGAACGGTCCTGAATTCTGGTTTGACAACATTTATTTTTCAGGTTCGAAATTTGCCCGTTACGAGGAGAACCGCTTTGGTCCTGTTTTGTGGACCATGCACACCCTTAGCCGCGACATCATGAAAATGACGGCAATGCTTCCTCCTGTAGGAGAGAGCGAGAACCATGAGGCACAGCTGCAGGTGAGAAACGGTCAAAACTGGCAGACCGTGGCCGGCGGCAGGATGGACGGTGATTCACGTTCTGTCACCTTCAGGATCGGTGACTGGGATTCGGGATCGGACCATGAATACAGGGTATTGTTTGATTATATCAATTCGATGGGTGAGAGCCGTGTAGCGGAATACAGTGGCATGATCCGCCGCGATCCGGTTGACAGGCCCCTTAGGTTCGGTTTGATGACATGCCAGCATTCCAACGGTTTTCCATATTCACCGGTTGTAAGGAATCTTAAGCACTCTGATCCTGATATCCTTTATTTTTCGGGCGACCAGGTTTATGAGGGCAACGGGGGATATCCCCATGTCCGCTGGCCGGACGATGTATCCATATTGAATTACCTTGGCAAATACTATATGTTTGGCTGGGCATTCGGCGATCTTATGCGTGATATTCCCGCCGTCGTAACCCCCGATGATCATGATGTATTTCATGGAAACCTCTGGGGAGATGGGGGGGTTCCTTTTGCTGATCAGAAGCATCTTCTGGAGATAAATGTTCGTGGGGGTACCGGCGACCAGAGGGGTTTTCTGCATACTGCAAGGTGGATCAACATGATGCACCGCACCCAGGTTGCCCATCTGCCCGACCCTTATGATCCCACGCCCATAGAGCAGGATATTAGTGTCTGGTATACTGATCTGAACTATGGCAGGGTGAGCTTTGCAATTATAAGTGACCGGGTGTTCAAATCACCTCCGGAGCTTGTTTCAAACTGGGAAGGGAGGAATGATCATATTGTCAATCCCCTTGATGATCCATTTGTGCTTGACAAAGCCGGTCTCGAGATGTGGGGGGAGAGGCAGGAGCATTTTATGGAGGAGTGGATAAGGGACTGGCGGGATGTTGATATGAAGGTGGTACTTTCCCAAACCCCGCTTGCAGGCACATCCACCCATCATGGAAATGATGGTATACTTGCAGGTGATCTTGATTCAGGCGGATGGCCTCAGACTGCGCGCAACAGGGCCCTGCACCTGATGCGCCGGTGTTTTGCCTTCCACGCCAACGGTGACCAGCATCTGGCTTCGATAGTTCAGTACGGGATAGATAACTACCGGGATGCCGGCTATGGTTTTTCACCTCCTGCCATTTCCACAGGGTACCAGAGATGGTTCCTTCCTGATGAAACAGGGCTCCCCATTAACAACCGTCCATCTCACGGACTTCCCAACACGGGGGAATATGTTGATGGATTTGGCAATCTGACATACATGTATGCCGTGGGTAATCCTGAGGAATTAAGACTGGTTCGCGTTGCCAACCGCTACCAGAACAAGCAGAAAAAAGCTTCCGGTTATGGTATGGTAATATTCGATCAGCAGGATCGGGATATAGCCATGGAATGCTGGCGTTTTCTGGCCGATGTTTCCGATCCCGGCCCCAGCTGTCAGTTTCCGGGCTGGCCGCATACCATAAGCCAGTTTGATAACTACGGACGCCGGGCCGCTGCCTGGCTGCCCACGGTGAAAGTTGATGGCGAGCCGGACCCTGTAATAGAGGTTATCAATCAAAGGACAGGCGAACTGGAATACATGGTACGTATAAAGGGCAATGAATTTGAGCCCAAAGTCTTTTCACCTGATCTGTTCACGGTCCGCCTGGGTTACCCGGAGCAGGATCTGTGGCAGGATTTCAAAGACATAAGTGCATCGGCTGAACCGGGGCAGCAGGAACTGCTGGTGGCTTTCTGATCCCTGAAAGCCCTGACGCCAGGCCGCAGATCCCTGTTTAATAAGCCGGTGACCTTCATCCGCGCGGTCACATCCCGACGGGGTCTTGGCCAAAGGAAATTTGTGGTTTACACTGGTCGTGGATAGTTCTGTTTAGCGGACTTTTTAGCGGCTTCCGAATCTGCTGATGGCTTCTTCCATAATTGCCACAGTGGCTGTTGCCCCGCAACGGGTACAGCCTGCATCTTTCACCGCTATTAGCTGATCCAGGGTTCTTATCCCTCCGGCTGCCTTTACTTTGACTTTGGGGCCGCTATGCCTGCGCATAAGCTCAAGATCGGGAATAGTGGCGCCGGTGTATAAGAATTTCCCGTCTTCTCCCTTTACAAAACCGAACCCGGAAGATGTTTTTACATAATCGGTTCCTGCGTCGGTACATATCTCGCAAAGCTTTATTTTATCCTCCTGGCGGGTAATGTAATCGGTTTCAAAAATAACCTTTACAATTGCCCCATTCTCATGGCAGGCCCGGGTTACTGCCGTGATCTCCTCATCAATATATTGCCAGTCGCCCGAAAGAGCCTTGCCAATATTGATAACCATATCAATTTCCACGGCCCCGTCCCTGCATGCTGTTTCGGTTTCAAAAACCTTTACTCCGGTTGCGGAATTGCCGGCCGGAAAGCCTATTACACATCCGGTAAGCACATCACTGCCTTTCAGTAATTCTGCCGTCTTTTTTACCATATATGGTTTGACACATACAGAAGCCACATCATATTTTATTGCCACCTCGCATTCTTTTTCAAGCTGCCGGTCAGTGATAGTCGGATGAAGGACCGAGTGGTCTATCATTTTTGCAAGTTCTCGTACAATTGTCATTTTCAGAAGATTTGGATTTAATGATTATTCTTCATACTTTTCCCCAGTAGTGAATGTTTGAATTAAAACATTGGTCTGTTGGATCTTACCATGATCATATTTTAATCTTCGATCAGTTTTGCATGTTATATAAATACAATATAGCTCAATATTGTTAAACTTAAAAATCTGATCATGAAAAAGAAGCTTCTTTTTATCTCGTTATTATTTCTGCCGGTTTACTTTTTCCACCTGAACGGTCAGGATGAAACAGGAGTGACTGACGAGGTTCTTCTCGAACTCTACAGGGGCGCCAGGGTGGCCGATGTTGTCGATGCAATGGCCACTGCAGGGTATACCGGTATCGGAATCATGCAACCTGAGATAGCCCCACTGTGGAAGGATGTCAGGGATATGAGCCATCGGTTTTCGGGCATTGCAGTGACTGTAAGATACGGACCGACCAACCGGCCGATGCACCCCGGAGCCGATCTTACGGATCCTTCCAATTATGAAGTATACAGGCAATGGAGGGGGAACTGGTACTGGCGTATATCCGATGAGCCTTTCAGGGAGTTCATCAAACCGGGAACTGTTATAGTGATGGATAACCGCGACGATAACGACACCGGATCAACCGGTTCCAATAATATTATGGACTGGCAGAACAGAGGTGCCGTGGGACTTGTTTCAGCCGGCGGGGTAAGGGATATAGATGAGATCATACTGCAAAGGAACCCGGTATACACCGATTATTACAAAAGGGGAAGGGGTGAACGTATCGGGAGGAATGAGGTTATTGATGTCCAGAGACCTGTAGTAGTAGGAGGTGCACTTGTTCATCCCGGCGATATAGTTGTTGCCGATACCGACGGTGTTGTTGTTGTACCACGCAGGGTGTCTGTAAGGGTGGGACAGATAGCTTATATGGAGCTTGTTGATGATATAGAAGGGCGCAGGAAACTTTATGAAAAACTCGGCATGGAGCCGGATGAAACCATTGCCCCAAGAGAGGAACCTGCAGCGTTTTTCCGGAGTCTTGGACTTCCTCCTGATCCCAACAGGTAATATATATGTTGTGGACTGCGGCCTGATCGTGTCATGCGCCGGACGGATCAGCGCCGGTAATGCCCGGATTAAACCGATTGCGCCGAAGCCGGGAAAAAAATCACATCACTGGATAGGGGAGTCTGCCGGTTGGCTGTCTTTAATATAGGTTCTTAAGATCGGAAGCTCACAGTATAATCATTTTTCTGGGAGGCTCGGCATCACGGGATTTTGGTATGTTTCATTGCGCCACCGAACAGTGATGTTAATTCGGCAGGGAGCCGGAGAATTGGCAGAGTCCGATATTTATTTGTAATTTTACCCTTAAAGTTGTCCTGATATGGCCTTGAAGGGTAAAAAATTGCAAAGCAGTGACGGGAAGGATATAGCCTCCTTTGAAAAGTTATTCAAAAGGTATTATGCTGAACTTGTGAAGTATGCTTACGGATTTACAAAGGATATTGATGCTTCGGAAGAGATAGTCCAGGACTTTTTCTACAACTACTGGAAGGACAGAAAAAGGATTATCATCAAGTTCTCTTTAAAGGCATATCTGTACAGGGCTGTGAGGAACAATTCCCTGAATTATCTGGAATCTGTCAGGGTAAGGAGAAAATATGCCGAGAAGGTATTGACCATGTCGAAGAATATGGCAGGATATGAAGACCGGGGGATGGAATATGGCGAATTGAGCAAAGTGATAGAGGATGCCCTGGATGAATTGCCTGAAAGGTGCAGTACCATATTCAAGATGAGCCGTTTCGATGGCTTGAAGTATGAAGAGATTGCAGTAAAATTATCCATATCGGTCAAGACCGTTGAAGCAAATATAGGAAAGGCCCTCAGATTATTAAGGGAAAGGATTGAAAATTACAATAAGCCGGATGTCGGTAAAA
>SLGC01000065.1 GCA_007123885.1 Bacteroidales bacterium
AATGTAACCGATTCTTCGCCGGAGATGTGCTGGTTCAGGAAGCGATAGGATGAGAAAAAGATATCTTCCCTGAGGGTTATCTGCACCTCATTGAACTTCTCATAATTGATCCCGTTCTGATCATCTTCATCTGCCATATCCACTTGCCCGGTCACGCTTTTGGAAACTTTTTTATAAATCTTTTCTGTAACTGCCCTGAAATCACCGTTATAGAAAAGAGGTTTCTCCGGCAACAGCGAGAGGATTGTTTCGCGCATGTTCTCTATCGCAGAAAAATCAAGGTCGGGGAGGTGTGCCGTACTTTCCCGGACCTGCCGGCCGGTGTCCGTCGTGGCCTCACAATAAATTTTGTTCAAATCGAAAATCCCGTCAGATCCATTGGAGGCATCAAGCCCATGCCTGCTTAACTCGTCAACAATATCGTAGTCATGAAACCTGAAAAGGAGGAATGGATTACGGTCTATCTCGGTTGCAACTACATTTATTACCGCGGCCAGATGCTTGCAGGGAACAGCCCAGTCAGGACAGGAGCATTTCATGTCCAGATCATCCCAGCGCCGGGGGAATATCCGGATATTGTTTTGTGCAGCGATCTGGTTCAGCTGCGGCGGCAGTTCGCGGTTCAGAAGCCTTGTCAGTAAAAGCGGGTTATCCTGTATGGCATTGGTCATTGTTGTTTTCTCCTCTTTTGAAAACCCCGGTGTTCTTACCGTAACCTTATACGGTGATGAACGTGTGCCCTGCACAAGCGCTTTTATTGTTTTGCTATTGAGAGAGATATCCCTGACCGCCCCCTTATTTGCGTAATTGCGGCCCCTGGGAAGCCGGTTGGAAAAGTCGATGTGGGAAAGGGCCTTCATCCATTCGCCGCCCCACCATGTTTGTCCGTATTTAGGCATAGAATAAACCGTATTGAGAAAATTAACCTGGCTGTTTGAAGGGGCAATATAATGAAAAAATGTGGCGGGAAGAATAGGCGCGGTCATCTCCTTGCCGGACTTTGACCGAAGGCATGTGCGTTGCGAAATATCCGGATTGAGTGTTAAGATGGTTTTTTATGTTGGCCGTTAATTTATTTTTGGTTAAATTCATAGTGGAGAATATGTTAAAAATCTTCAGGGTACAAATGTCGAATCAAATACAGAGAATCATGGCAAATAACAGGATAATGGAATTACTTGGTGACAGGGCGGACTATCTGCTGAACCATGAAAGTAAAACCATATTGAAAGATAAACTGCACCTGCCCGGACCGGATTTCATAGAGAGGGTATTATATCATTCAAACAGGAATCCCAAGGTCCTTCGCAGTCTTACGCAATTGTACGGCCACGGGCGTCTTGCCGGCACCGGATATGTGTCAATATTGCCTGTCGACCAGGGTATTGAACATTCAGCCGGCGCATCTTTTGCACCCAATCCCGAGTATTTTGACCCTGAGAATATTGTCAGGCTTGCACTTGAAGGCGGGGCAAATGCCGTAGCATCGACATTCGGCGTACTTGCCTCGGTTTCCCGTAAATATGCCCACCGCATACCGTTCATTGTCAAGTTCAATCACAATGAGCTGCTGACCTATCCGAACAAGTATGACCAGGTAATGTTCGGGTCGGTTGAGGAGGCCTGGAACCTCGGGGCAGTTGCTGTCGGTGCGACAATATACTTCGGGTCTGAGGAATCGTCAAGGCAGATAGTGGAAGTTTCCGAAGCCTTTGAACTGGCGCACCAGCTCGGCATGGCAACCATCCTCTGGTGCTATACCCGTAACAATGCATTCAAGGTGGAAGGCACCGATTACCATACGGCAGCCGATCTTACCGGACAGGCAAACCATCTTGGTGTAACCATCCAGGCCGACATAATAAAGCAGAAGATACCGGAAAATAACGGTGGTTACAAGGCGATCAAATTTGGCAAGACACATGATAAAGTGTACAGTGAACTGACCAGCGATCATCCTGTCGATCTCTGCCGCTACCAGGTGGCCAACTGTTATATGGGCCGGATCGGCCTGATCAATTCAGGCGGTGCTTCCGGGGCATCCGATCTTGCAGATGCCGTAATTACCGCCGTGGTGAACAAAAGGGCAGGAGGGACAGGTTTGATCTCGGGAAGGAAAGCATTCCAGAGGCCCATGAAGGAAGGTGCGGAGCTTCTGAATGCAATCCAGGATGTCTACCTTGATGAGAGTATTCAGCCGGCCTGATGCATTGGCCGTCAATCCCGCACGTGATTACTCTTTTGGGATCTGATGTAAAAGTGAGATCCTGCACTATTATATGGTGCCCCTCGGTTCTTTGCCCTGCGGGACCCTGTTTTTTCCTGTCAGGGCCTTAGTTTTTCCACAGGGTTCAGCGCTTTTTTCTGATACTTAACACTTTACTCTGGTGCCTCGCGGTTCTTCGCCCTTCGGGACCCTTCTTTCCCATCAGGACCTTTATTATTGCCGAACCTGCACTTTTAGCCTGGTTCCCGGAGGTTCTTCCTGTGACCCTGCCCCGATGCCCTGCGGTCAGTCTCCGGGAAGTTTCCCCGACTATATGGTTCTGCGTATTAGGGTTTTTTACTTTTTATTATTAGTTTTAAAGGACTTTTTAAAATTATCAACATCAATAAACCAACATCATGAACCATAAAATATTCATTCCCCTGGTTATAACAATCGCTGTTTTTGCATTATCATGCCAGCAGGTCCCCGAGGGTACCGGTTTTGATGAACCGGACGATCCGAATCCGGTCCCCCTTGCTCTTTGGTCCCAGGTTGAGCAGGGATTTCATGTTGCCTTTGGCAGTATCGATAACCGTTATGATTACCGTTATCCGCCGTCAACCATGGGAAATCTTTCATGGAACGGCACTGCATGGAGAGGCGAGAGGGTGAACCTTCAGCTTAAGCTGTGGAGCAGGGAACCGGTTCAGAATATCATTGTCAGCGCCACAGACCTGAATTCGGAAAACAGGGGCCGGATCGACCTGGAAAATATTGAAGTTTACCCGGTACGTTTTGTTCTGACCGATGAATTCCTTGGAGGCTGCGGCTGGAGGGATCATGATACCATACCTGCCCACCTGGCATCAGATATGTTTGAGTTTAATCAAAGATTCAATATCGATGAGAATACCGTCCGCCCTGTATGGATAACCATTGACGTGCCGGAAAATACTGCTGCAGGAGTTTATACCGGCAACATAAAAGTTTCGTACCGGGGTGGCAGGGACGTCGAACTTCCCGTTAACCTTAGGGTTTATGACCTTGTTCTGCCCCCGCCGGCGCAGTGGAGTTACCATCTTGACCTCTGGCAAAACCCTTTTGCAATAGCCAGGTATTATGATGTCGAGCCCTGGTCGGAAGAACACTGGGATCTTATTCCGCCCTACCTTGAAATGCTTGCCGGTGCCGGACAGAAGTGTATAACCGCCAGCATACTATATCGTCCATGGGGGGGACAGACTTATGATCATTTCGAATCGAAGATAGAATGGGTACATCTGGGCAATGGCCGGTGGGAATTCGATTACCCGGTTTTTGACCGCTGGGTGGAAACAGCCATGGATGCAGGCATCACTAAACAGATCAACTGTTATTCGATGGTACCCTGGGGTAACCAGGTCCGCTATTTTGACCAGGATTCATCGGACTATGTAACCCTCACACTGAAGCCGGGATCAGACGAGTATAATGAGATCTGGAGTCCTTTCCTGGTTAGTTTCCGCGATCACCTGAGGGAAAAGGGATGGCTCGACAGGACGCTGATAGCCATGGATGAAAGAGGACTCGAAGAGATGAAGGGTATGATAGACCTGCTGCAGGAAGTTGCCCCGGAGTTGAAGATCGCCCTTGCGGGGAATTATCTTGAAGAGATAGATGATCATATATATGATCTTTGTGTTTTCCACAGGCCCGTGCTGGACAGGGATATCATAGCCGGCAGGGTGGAAGAGGGGAAGCCCACAACCTTCTATACCATGTGTGCCAGCCCGGAGCATCCCAACAATTTCACCTTTTCGCCTCCTGCAGAACAGGCATGGCTCGGTTGGTATGCCGCCTCGATGGGCTTTACCGGTTACCTGCGCTGGGCATACAATTCCTGGGTGGAGGATCCGGTGAGGGATTCCCGGTTCAGGACATGGCCTGCCGGCGATACCTACCAGATATATCCCGGTCCCCGCAGCTCGATAAGATTTGAAAGGCTTCGCGAGGGAATCCAGGATTTTGAAAAGATCAGGATCTTTCGTGAAATGGCCGCCGGGGCGGGACAAACCCACAGGCTTGCAGACCTGGATCAGCTGCTTGAGGAATTTACTGTTGCCGGCATCCAGGATGCACCGGCCAGTTACCAGCTTAACCAGGGCAAGGAAATGCTGGACGATCTCTCTGATCTGGCCGAGCGCCTGATCCGGCAATGACAGGCCAGGAAAGATAAAAAACCGGAACGGGATATCTGCCCGGAAAGATGAAAACGTTAAAACGGAAATGGTCAGCCCGGAAAGATGAAAACGTTAAAACGGAAATGGTCAGCCAGGAAAGATAAATAATTAATTATGAGAATTATAGCTAAAGCAATCATTTCAGGGCTGATCCCCCTGCTTGCTTTTTCCTGTTCCCCGAAAGGGGACCGGTTTTATATACAATCGGTTGAGATCCCGGAAGGGTATTCCCATGAACAGAGAGTCGAACTGTCTGCACGGGTATTGCCCCACCCCAGGCAGATGAAATGGTTCGGGGATGAATTCTTCGGATTCATCCATTACGGCCCCAATACCTATTCCGGCAGGGAGTGGGGAACAGGTTCCGAGGATGCGGCCCTGTTCGACCCGGGGGATCTGGACACCGGTCAGTGGTGCCGGCTCATGAAGGCTGCGGGCATACGCAGGGTGATCATGGTCGTGAAGCATCATGAGGGATATTGCCTTTGGCAGACAAGATATACAGATCATTCGGTGGCCTCCTCCCCCTGGCGCGACGGGAAGGGCGATGTGCTCGGGGAGCTTGTGGAATCGTGCGAAAAATACGGGCTCCGCCTCGGGATCTATCTCTCTCCGGCCGATCTCTACCAGATAGAATCCGAAGGAGGGTATTACGGCAACGGCAGCGAATTCACCGAACGGACCATTCCCCGTAAGGTAGAAGGCCGTCCTTTTGACGATCAGAGGACTTTTACATATATGGTTGACGATTATAACGAGTATTTCCTGAACCAGCTTTTTGAATTGCTTACCGAATACGGTCCCATATACGAGGTGTGGTTCGACGGTGCAAATCCGAAACCCGGAACAGGCCAGACTTATACCTATGACGCATGGTATGAGATGATCTATGAACTTGCACCCGATGCCGTCATATTCGGGAAAGGGCCGGATGTACGCTGGTGCGGGAATGAAGGCGGACGGACCAGGGATGCGGAATACAACATAATACCGCTTCCGGTATCACCCGGGGAGTTCGACTGGCCGGACATGACGGGTGAAAATATCGCCGGCCGCGACATGATAACTGATGAGACCAGGTATTTCCATTATTATCCTGCCGAAACCAACACCTCTATCCGGCATGGGTGGTTCTGGCGGAATGATGATGAGCAGCAGGTGCGAAGCGCAGATGATGTATTCGACATATACGAGCGTTCGGCAGGAGGGAACAGTGTGCTGCACCTGAATATACCGCCAAACCCTTTGGGGCAGTTTTCAGAGAGGGATGCGGATGTGCTGCTGGAAGTAGGCCGCAGGATCGATGCCGTGTATGGATCAAACCTGCTGGACGATGCTTCGGCTTCTGTCAGAAATGTCCTGGATGGCAGCAGCGATACCTGGTGGCAGTCCCGCTCAACGGATGCCGCAATAGAGGTAACCATGCCGGAAACCAGGAAGGTAAACCGCTTTATGGTAAGGGAGCCGATTGCCCACCGGGGCGAACGGGTTGAGGATCATTACCTGGAGGCCAGGGTGGATGGCTCATGGATCAGGGTTGCCGGAGGAAAGACCATTGGCCACAAGAGGATACTCCGTTTTCCGGCAGTTGAAGCGGATGCCTTCAGGCTTACCATAACAAAGGCAAGACTTGAACCCGCCGTTTCCCATATCTCTGCTCATTATTATGATGAGCCCCCTAAACCGGTTGTAATCCGGCGGGATGCTACCGGCAGGCTGACTATGGGGGTAGGGCTCAGTTTTTCATGGAACTACCATGGCATGATGGATCAGTCGCAGCCTGTATATTACACGCTTGATGGCGGTGAGCCCACAGAAGCCTCACTGAGGTATGGGGAGCCTGTGGAACTTCCCCTTGGCGGTTTTATCCGTGCCAGGGCAATCGTGGAAGGCCGTAAGGGTGCCATCACCGAAAGCAGGCCAGGGATCCTGCGTGACGGATGGACTGCCGTTGATGGGGAAGGAAGGGACGAGGCGGCAAGGGTGCTTGACGGCAACCTCCGGAGCCGCTGGATAAGCGGTGAAGCTGCGTCCGGCGCCCATAGCCTTACAATTGACATGCAGCAGGTTTATCCGGTATCAGGATTTACTTACGTGCCTGCCGCCCCTGCAGGATTTATCGAACCATTTGATGTTGAGATCAGCCGTGATGGTGAAAAATGGGAAGCTGTGCACCGCGGCAGTTTCGGGAACATACGGAATGACCCGTCACGGCGGACAGTATCATTTGCCGATCAGCATGAAGCCCGTTTCGTAAGGCTTTCAAACCTGCGTGCCCCGGGCGGCATGACTAGGGTAGGGGCCGCCGATATAGAGATCCTTTCGGGGAAAGTGACGGAGCCCTGATCCTGACGCCATTTTTGCGGGTTATTTATGCTTTTGCCTGAAATATACTATCATGAGCACTATCAGTCCCCCGGAAAAAAGTATTACGTGCGGCAGCCTGTTGTTTATCCCGTCGGGATAAATAAAAATATAGCCAAGTGAAATTGCCATCAGGATCACCAGGATTTTCAGTGATACCTTTATGATCCGGCTTGATAATTTGTTCTTATCAGATAATCTTTGGGATTTCATAATAATTTATATTATAAAAAAGCAAGGACCAAAGAGCAACTTTTTCTATCCCTGCAATTTGAAATTCTATCATAATTCGATCTTTTCCATGTTTCCCATGGTTAGGTCATCTAACAACCCAATCAATATCTCTGCCTGAGCCGGCCGTCATCAGGCCGGTAACCGGGTTCATCAGAAAGGATCAGAACATCATAACGGACACTTTCATGCAGGCCTTTCAAAACAATTGTATGGCGTCCGGCAGGTAGTTCAACCGGTACCGGATTAACAGTTGGTATCGGACCGGGCCATGCCCAGGTCCACAGATCTTCTGCCAGTGGATGGCCTTTTTCAAGTAATTCATCGGGAATATTAAGATCGGTCAATCCCGGTGCCAGGATAGTAAGAGGCTTGCCACCAAGTAAAACCGGGATATCCTGTGAAACCTCACCTCCACGGTTTCCCGTTCCGCGATGTAAATAACGGAGCCAGAAAAAATACTTTCCATCTCTTGGTATGTCAACTTCCCATTCCACCCGGTTGGATCCGGGTTCTGCAGGTACAAGGTAGGCTTCCCCGCGCAATCCCTCTGCTTCAGAACGTTCGAACCTTCCGGTCGTTTTGGCTTCCGCAAAAGCCAGTTCTATCCTTGTTTCAGGAAAATCGCGTGGTGGGGGTTTTGCTTCCATAAATACCGGATCACTTTCATTACCCTGCCTGTCCACCGCAGTTACAGCATAGTAGTAGCGGGTATCGTCTTTAAGGCCCCAGTCGATCAATTCAGTATATGTGGGCGACCCGATAAGCTGTTCCTGCATGGGACGGCTAAAAGGCTTACCTGAGGCATATACATTATAATGAGACAATCTTGGATCACTCGATTTTTCCCATTTCAAATGGTTGGTGCGCTCAAGTACATTTTCAACCATCAATCCCGCAGGTGAGGCAGGAGGTTGCCTGTTTTCCGGTCTTGTACCCTGCGGCCGGAAATGACCATCTGTTGTTAAACAGATTATATCCAGCGCAGCGCCTTCATCACCGGTCGACAATATTATCTCAATATCGCCTGATGTCAGATGAACCTGTCCTGCATTGATCCATGTCCAAAGATCTGTTGCAGCTGAGGCTTCCAGTGCGGTGCCTTCAAAATTCAGTAACCATCTTCCCTGCTGTGTTTTGTCATTACGGACTCTTGTCCAGATATTATAGAGGCCTTCGGCAGGAATATTCAGCTGAAGGGGAAGCCGGCCATGATCAGCTTCCGGATGCCGGTAAAGATAGTACCAGTCCGAAGCCCCGTTTACATCCCTTCCCTTTGCCAATCCAGGCAAAGCGTCGGTTGTTAAATTCCGTATTGCTTCCTCACCTTCAACATAAATTATCAATGGATCATTAACCTCTCCTTTCAATTGTATACCAGCTCTTGATGCCTCATTGGAATAGCCACTTTCAAGGCCGGAATGTTCAAGTGAAGTTACAGCATAATAATATGGCTGCCCCGCAATTATGCTCCTGTCCTCCCAGGATGTTCCTTTTACAGGTTCCGGTGTGAGCAGGTCATAACCATATCCACTGGTATTGCTTCGATAAACAAGATATCCTTTTGTCTCGTTGTTGTATTTTGAAGGTGTCCATGATAATTCCACTGCTGCCCCGGTTGCACGCCACGACAGGTTTACCGGGGGCCTGGGGCGTGCCATAACGGCAATGTAATTCCTGAACCGGCCTGTCATGCTTGATCCATAATGGATCTTTGTAGCATCAGGACTGAACATTGAGAAGTCACCCCCGGCATAATAACCACTTGGGCGGTGTTTGGTATCAACTATGGGCTGAAAGGTACCGTCGCTAAAAATCTGGAATTCAATGTTTGCATTCTGCGGCCGTGTGAAACTTCTGAAATTCCATCCCCGCACCCACCCAACGAAAAAGCGTGGATGGTGTATCCATTGCAAATGATAGTTGCCACCATCGGGTGAAAGCCGTAGAGAGCGGACTTCTCCGTCCCTGACACGGACAATACGTGTTGTCCCTCCATCAGTTGCAATGAACTGCCAATCAGGCGATGGAGATTCATGTCCGTGCGTTACATGAGGCAGATTAAACCAGGTATCATATAGTTCATCCATGCTCAGATCAACGGGCAGCCGGACATTTTCATTAAACCAGGGAAGTCCGTAAGAATCCCATTCTTTACCTTTCGGATACTGGATCCGGCCTTCATGAAAAGTGCGCAGGTAATTTGTATTGCCACATAATGGAGCAACGATATTTGTTCTCACGCCGGTCTGCCGGTCTATCAGCATACCGGTCCGGAGAGCGATCATATTTCCGTGTTCCTCATGATCATAAATAACGGTGAAATGATTTGATCCGACAGATTGCCCCCCGGGACCAAGAGGTCTGCCATCATAGAGGGGAAGCAATGGAATGGGGTAGTTCTCATCATGAGCGAAGGGAACAAAGATCCCGCGGTTTGGCAGGTCAACAAACAGATAGCGCCTGTCGCGGGTCAAACCATATAATCTTTTGGTCGAGCCATTCCAGATAAGAGGATCATCCCATTGGGCTACAATTTGCTGTTCACCTGTCCGCCAGTTGTTGCGCACTATTCGATCTGCAGGATTGATAGGATCATAATAGAGATCGGGATTTACCGGATCCCACACTGCGGGGCGGCCGCCCTGTGCAGGCCGCATGCGGGAAAAGTCGGAATTGAAGAACCAGCCACTGTGAATAGTTCCGCCGCTTTCACGAGGTCCCTCCACAAAAATAGTAGAGGCGTTCTTGTTCCAGGCTGACCAGACTGAAGCAGTACCGCCATGATCTGCAACCGGAGAGGTGTCCAGCATCCATACCGGTGTGCCATATTTTTGATCCCTGAAGATAACCCTTAGAGTCATCAGTTCATCACCCCGCTGAAACAGATCGTAAGGCTTTACACCATGCCGTTCCATAAATGAATTTAATCCCTGTACGGGATCCGGATCCGGCTGGTAGGCCGTCTGTTCCCGGTTGTCAGGGTTGGCGTGTAGATTGATCTGTGAAAACCATAAAAGAAAACTGCCGGATATTATAAACAAGGCCAGGATGTTTCTGAAACTATTTCCCTTCCGGGGAAAATGCGGCGGAATGAATGGAAATATATCTGAGCTGTCTGGTATTTCCCTTCTTTTTTTCATGGCAAGGATTTTTATGATTTATGTATTTATTTAGCTGCCAATAAAAATATGAAACTATAGTGTTCATTCCTGAATAAATCGGGAAAAATCTCAAAATCCGAGTTAAAATGACGTGATGCACAATGATTAAACGGCCCTTCAGGAAATATTGAGCAAAATCAGCATAGATCTGCCAATCGCGTTTTCAGTTGCCCGCGTTAGTATCCGAGGGTAACTGGTTATCACTTTTTTGGGATGTCAGGAGTGAATCTTCCTGTTGTCATGGAAAAAGATTTCTGGGTCAGCTGGCTCCTGAATCTCATGTTCGCCACCCCTGGGCTGAAAGACGACCTCATCTTCAAGGGTGGCACCAGCCTCTCGAAGGCCTATGGCCTGATCAATCGCTTCTC
>SLGC01000279.1 GCA_007123885.1 Bacteroidales bacterium
AGAACCGTAAAAAAGAACCATGGCTGAACTAAACTATTTGCTCGACAGAATTAATGATGGTGACAACAAGCTATTCAGATCATTATATGGTGAAGATCTTCTGGAGTTAAAAATGCAGGCAGATAATTACACTAACCTGATCACCCGCTTTAAATCCACATTCGGGAAAGACGATGCAGAGCTTTTCAGTTCTCCCGGACGTACAGAAATTGGCGGAAACCATACTGATCATAATATGGGTCGTGTACTGGCTGGTTCGGTGAGCCTTGATAATATAGCGGTAGCTTCAAGAAATAATTCTGATATCATCAGGGTAGAATCGTCGGGTTATCCCTCTTTCGAAGTGGATGTAACTGATACCGCACCCAAAGAGGATGAAAGGTTCCAGTCAGCATCGCTTGTAAGAGGAATAGTCGCAGGTCTTAAAAAAGCCGGCTATAGTTGCGGTGGTTTTGATGTATCGATAGAAGGGCGTGTTCCAAAAGGATCTGGATTAAGTTCTTCCGCTTCTTTTGAGGTGCTTATCGGCGCAATTATAAATGCCCTGTTTAATGGAAGCAAACTTGACCCGGTACAGAATGCCATAATTGGGCAGTATGCCGAAAACAATTACTTTGGAAAGCCCTGTGGTCTGATGGACCAGACTGCATGTGCTGTCGGGGGACTGATTGCCATCGATTTCAAGGATCCGGGAAGCCCACTGGTAAAGAAGATCGATTTTGATTTCACCTCCACAGGATATTCCCTGGTGATCACAGATACAGGCGATGATCATGCCGATCTTCATAACGATTACGCATCTTTACCCGCAGAAATGAAATC
The DNA here is from genome assembly GCA_007123885.1 of Bacteroidales bacterium. GTDB lineage: Bacteria > Bacteroidota > Bacteroidia > Bacteroidales > PUMT01 > PXAP01. The sequence goes on from SLGC01000279.1 coordinate 823, forward strand.
TGTAGCGGAAGCACTTGGTGCAAAGGTATTGAGGGAGGTTACCCTGAAGGATATAATCAGGGCATTGCCGGAATTAAGAGCAAAAACCGGCGACAGGGCAATTTTGCGTGCTTATCATTACCAGGGAGACAACCTCAGGGTAGAAGACCAGGTAAAAGCACTGGAAAAAGGCGATTTTGAATCCTTTCTCAGGATGGTTACAGAATCGGGATACAGCTCCTTCATGTATAACCAGAATATATACTCACCCCGTATGATTGAAAGACAAAGTGTGGCCCTGTCACTTGCACTGAGTGAAATGATCCTCAAAGTTAAGGGGGCATGGCGCGTTCATGGCGGAGGGTTTGCCGGTACAATACAGGCTTTTGTTCCCGGCGAACTGCTGGATGAATATCTTTACAACATGCAACAAGTTTTTGGCAAGGATTCCTGTCATAATCTTTTTATCAGGAAAGAAGGGGCAATGAAGCTGCAGTTCTAAGCTGAATCATTGAATACCCGGATCAAAAAATTTTGCCACACGGCATATTTGTAAGTTTATTCAAAGGTCAAAATATCATTATTGAAAGATCCCATTTGAAATACCGAATACGAATTACCCCATAAACATTATTAACTGAATATCAACCTGATAAACCTTTATTAAAATGAAAATCCTGACTGCATTACTAATCCTGGCACTTGCTTTCTCATCATGCGGGAGAGGACAGGAATGGGATGAACTTTTTAACGGGCATGATCTCACGGGATGGATCCAAAAAGGAGGAGATGCTGATTTTAAAGTTGTTGATAATATGATCGTGGGAACAGCCATACTGAATACCCCCAATAGCTTTCTATGCACTGAAGATCATTTCAGCGATTTTATACTTGAATATGAATTTATGGTTGATCCCCCGCTTAACAGCGGAGTGCAGATCAGGAGTCACAGCCTTCCGGAATACAGGGACGGGATAGTTCACGGCTACCAGGTTGAAATTGATCCTTCTCAGCGTGCATGGACGGCAGGCATATTTGATGAAGCTCGCAGGGGATGGCTTTACCCACTCTCGGGAGTTGGACATGAAAATGTACGGAATGCCTTCAGGATCAATGAATGGAACAAAGTAAGAATTGAAGCTATTGGAGATAATATTAAAACCTGGCTCAATGGTGTTCCCGCTGCCAACCTCTATGATGATGAAACCGGTTCAGGTTTTGTTGCCCTGCAGGTCCACTCCATTAATAATGCTTCAATGGAGGGGAGGGAGGTCAAATGGAGAAATATCCGTATAATGACCAAAAATCCGGAACGGTTTTTAACGGAAACAACAGCGCCGGAAAAATCTTTTCTTATTAACCGGCTGACTGACCGGGAAATAGCCGAAGGCTGGCGGTTGCTATTTGACGGCGAATCGACCAGTGGCTGGAGAGGTGCTTGTCGTGACAACTTCCCCGATGCAGGGTGGGAGATAAAAGATGGGATATTATCTTCAGTAGCAGGCGTGCGTGGTGGTGATATAGTTACCGAAGAGATATTTTCCGATTTTGACCTGAGACTTCAGGCAAGGTATGCACCGATTGCAAACAGCGGAGTTAAATATTTTGTAAAAGAATATTCGACGGGGGAAAGATGCGCTGCCCTGGGCCCGGAATACCAGATTATAGATAATGCTTATCCCGGACTTAATGAAGATCAGAAAATGGGGGCATTATATGAACTGAAAATAGCCGAAAATGTAAGGTTGAATCCCGCAGGCCAGTGGAACAACATCAGGATAGTTGTAAAGGGAAACATGGTGGAGCACTGGTTAAACGGGATAAGGATCGTGGAATATGACCGGAACAGTGAAGATTTTGACAGTCGTGTAGCAGCCAGTAAATTCCATGATGTAGAGGGATACGGAAAAATTGACGGACATATATTGCTTCAGGGATATGGTGATGAAGTATCTTTCAGGAGCATCAGGATCAGGACATATCAATAGATATGGCAAACCGGCCTTTCCGGTTATAAACGACTTAATAAGCAATGGCTGACGACCGGATATCAGCCCGACCCTTCTGCAAAATATGCCAAACCTGCAGGCAAGCCGGCAAGTGATCCTATCAATATATCATCCTTAAATTCCCACCTGAGGGGCAAGACGGTGCAGCTGTTTGCAGGTGTGCAGGCTCAGGGATATCTAGTGGTTTTTCCAATAATCCCTGACAATACTCCAGTAGCTCCCCAGATCAAAATCAAATGACTCGGGCTCAAACCTGGCCAGGCCCGAAGCATCATAATGTGTTAATTCCCCGAAGTAGATGCTATCATCGCACAGGTAAAGATCGACTCTTACAGCATCAAACTTCTTTGAGAGTTTTTTAGACCGGAAATTCAGGGAATTTCAACGGGTTGAATACATTCTGGACCTCAGCAGGGACAGGGAATCAATATTCAGGCAAATGGATCCTGATTTGCGGCGAAGGGCACGGAAGGCCAGAAGGGCAGGGGTGGTCATGAGGAAAAGCAGTACTGTGGAACTTGCCCCGAAGCTTTTTGATCTTCTCGGTGAAACATGGAAAATAAGGCAATCAAAAGGCTATGGGAATTACGAAGCTATTTATTTCCCATTTTTCAACATTCTCCAAATAAATAAATTGCTGGAATCGGGGAACGCGGTTTTTTATTATGCTGAACACGATGGAAAGATCATCGGCATCACCCTTAACTATAAATGGAACGGCCGGATGTACGGCATGTTAATGGGCACCGGCAAACTTGGGTACAACTATGATGCAACATCCTTTCTGCTAAGTGAGATAGTGAATGATCTTAAACAGTTGAATTACCGTTATTTGAACGTTGGCGGTGTGCAAAGGGATCCAAAGCACGGGGGACTGAAAAAATTCAAGGACAACCTGGGTGCAGTTGAGATCCGGTCGGCAGAGGCGGTAACCGATTTCATTAATCCCCCGTTGATTTATTTGAATCCCCTGCTGCAGCTGAAGCAGTTCCTTAAAGCATTTCCTCACGGCTGGTGGCCCGCAAAAAAATTCGTGATCCGGCAACTTGATCTTATAATCAAACAAAGGGACTGGCCATGATCGGGTCCGGAACATCCCCGCAACTTTGATCAGGAAGGCCGGGAATAACATATTTCTGCTACACAGGTCTTTCGGATAAAGCCCGCCAGGACATTCCCGTGTCCGGAGAGGTTGCGGATCTATCTGTCAAACCCAAGTTTCCCGTAATACCAATATTGATGATACGAAGTTAAGTCAATTGATCAAAGAGAATATGAGTTTTTGAATTACTGAAAAACTATGCCTGAACCCCAACCTTGCCATGGCAATGCTTGAATTTTTTCCCGCTGCCGCAGGGACATGGTTCATTTCTGCCAACCTTTTTTTCCACTTTAACAGGCTGGGATTTTTGCCTTTCCTGGGTATTGGCCATCATCTCATTTCTGCGGCTGGTTTCATAACGGCTCATATCCAGACGGCGCCGCTGTTCGGCTTCCCTGACCTGGCTGGCATCCCTTATCGGTATGTGGCCTTTCATCAGTGTTGATACCACATCCCTGTTTACCCGGCCGATCACCGTCTTGAACAGCTCAAACGATTCGAACTTGTATATCAGCAGCGGATCTTTTTGCTCGTAGGTTGCTGTCTGGACCGATTGCTTGAGATCATCCATCTCCCTGAGGTGCTCTTTCCACATTTCATCAATTACCATCAGAATGGCAGTTTTCTGGTAGGATTTTACTATATCCCTTCCTTCGGTTTCGTAAGCCTTTTTCAGATTGGTAACGACCTGGAACACCTTTGCTCCGTCGGAAATGGGAACAACTATATTTTCGTAAAGGTGGGAGCTTTTTTCATAAACATCCTTGATCACGGGGTAAGCCTGCTTTGCAATTATCTCAACCTTGCGCTTCAGGGTCTCATTGATAATGATCCGCATCCTGTCCATTATCTCCTTCGGAGACAACTGACTGAACTCTTCTTCCGAAACAGGAGGCTCAATGGAGAAAAGACGGATAAGTTCAAGCTTGAAACCTTCATAATCAGAAGCATCATGATATTCGAATACCAGGTTTTCACAAACATCAAGCATCATGTTTGATATCTCAATATCAATACGTTCGCCTTTCAGTGCATTTTTTCGCCTGGAATAGATAACCTCCCTCTGCGCATTCATTACATCATCATATTCCAGCAATCTCTTCCTTATTCCGAAATTATTCTCTTCCACCTTTTTTTGTGCACGCTCAATTGATTTTGTGATCATACCGTGCTGTATGACTTCCCCCTCCTTTAGTCCCATACGGTCCATCAGCTTGGCTATCCGGTCAGAACCAAACAGTCTCATCAAATCATCTTCAAGTGACACAAAAAACTGGGAAGATCCGGGATCTCCCTGTCTTCCGGCCCTGCCCCTTAGCTGCCTGTCGACCCTGCGGGATTCATGACGCTCCGTGCCGACGATAGCCAGTCCCCCGGCTTTCCTTACTTCCGGCGTGAGTTTAATATCAGTACCGCGGCCGGCCATGTTGGTGGCTATGGTAACCGTTTTGGCGTGGCCTGCTTCAGCTACAATATCTGCTTCTTTTTGGTGCAGTTTGGCATTCAGGACATTATGCCTGATGCCCTTCATCTTAAGGGTTCTGCTTAGCAGTTCTGAAATTTCGACCGATGTTGTTCCTACAAGAACCGGCCTGTTGTTTTTTACCAGGTTTACAATATCATCTGCTACGGCATTGTACTTTTCGCGTTTTGTCTTATATACAAGATCTTCCCTGTCTTCCCTGACAATAGGCTTATTGGTGGGAATAACAACAACATCGAGCTTGTATATGTTCCAGAACTCACCTGCTTCGGTTTCAGCAGTACCGGTCATACCGGCAAGCTTGTCGTACATCCTGAAGTAGTTCTGGAGTGTTATGGTTGCAAATGTCTGGGTGGCAGCCTCTATCTTGACCTTTTCCTTTGCTTCAATAGCCTGGTGAAGTCCGTCGCTGTATCTCCTGCCCTCCATGATACGGCCTGTTTGTTCATCGACTATCTTGACCTTGTTTTCCATAACAACATACTCAACATCCCTTTCAAACAAAGTATATGCTTTCAGGAGCTGGTTTATTGTGTGGACTCTTTCGGATTTGATTGCATAATCGCGCAGCAAAGCATCCTTTTTCTGCACTTTCTCATCCGGATCCAAATTTGACTTTTCCAGTTCAGCTACCTCGCTTCCAATATCAGGAAGAATGAAAAATGATTCATCCTCCGATGCAGAAGTTATAAGGTCAATGCCTTTATCGGTAAGCTCTATGGAGTTTATCTTTTCATCTATTACAAAGTAAAGCTCGTCGGTTACCTTGTACATGTTCTTGCTCTTTTCCTGCATGTAGAAATTCTCGGTTTTCAGCAGGAGGGCCTTATTTCCGGGCTCGCTTAGCAATTTGATAAGGCTCTTGTTTTTGGGCAATCCCTTGAAGGCCCTCAAAAGCAGGAAACCACCCTGTTCAGTGTCACCGGCGGCGAGAGTTTTTCTGGCCTGAACTATAACATCATTTACGAGTTTGCGTTGGGCGCTTACCAGGCTTTCAACCCTTGGTTTCAGCTCATCGAAAAGCTGGTTTTCTCCTTTGGCAACCGGACCGGAAATGATCAGTGGAGTACGGGCATCATCAATCAAAACAGAATCAACCTCATCCACTATGGCATAATTATGAGGCCTTTGGACCAGATCCCCGGGATTGATGGCCATATTGTCACGGAGATAGTCAAATCCAAATTCATTATTGGTGCCAAAAGTCACATCGGCCATATAGGCTTTTCTTCGATCGACCGAATTGGGCTGGTGCTTATCGATGCAATCGACCGAAAGACCGTGAAATTCATAGAGCGGTCCCATCCATTCGGCATCACGGCGGGCAAGGTAATCATTGACGGTAACAATATGCACACCTCTTCCTGACAGGGCATTCAGAAAAACAGGCAGGGTGGCGACAACTGTTTTCCCTTCACCTGTTGCCATTTCGGCGATTTTGCCTGTATGCAATACAATACCACCTATCAGCTGTACATCATAATGAACCATGTCCCACTGAATCTCATTCCCACCCGCCATCCAGCGGTTTTTCCAGATGGCTTTATCACCCTTTATTTCAACGTTATTTTTAATGGCCGCCAGATTACGGTCAAAATCGCTGGCTGTTACTTCTATTTCAGGGTTCTCTTTAAGTCTGCGTGCTGTATCCTTGATTACCGCAAATGCTTCAGGCAAAATTTCAAGAAGTATGTCTTTCAGTTTTGCATTGATTTCTTTCTCAAGTTTATCTACTCTCTTCTATATGTCCTCTTTTTCCGCAAGATCGATCTGGTCATTTTCTGCCCGTTCCCTGAGTGAAGCCACTTCATTTTCATCTTCTATAATTGCATCTTTTACCTTTTGTTTTAGTTCTGAAGAGAGGGATCTGAGTTCATCATTGGAGAGGGGTACAACCCTGTCACAGGCCTCCCTCACCTTGTTGAAAAGTGGAGTTACTTCTTTGATATCACGAGCTGATTTGTTTCCGAAAAACCTGCCGAGAAAACTATCAATTATACCCATCTTAAAGCAATTTTTTTATAAAATCAGGTTATAATGCAAAGGTAACGTATTTTGAACTATATATTATTTTGCGCGGGACTAATTTTTGCTCCCGGTAAACTGCAATTCATCCTGATGTCGCCGCCTCTAAGCAAAAAAAATGGCGGTTCCGGGAGCACTTTCACGAATATATTTTATCCGGTTTATTGACTGGGTAAATTAATAGTATTCAAAGATATTGAACTTTTAATGGACTTATCCGGGCCGGAATCCCTGAATATGAAAAGAGGCAGGGCAGGTGCGGCACTGTATCCAATATCCGCATCAACTTAATATTCTTTGGATTTTTTCTAATCTCTGAATACTTTGTACCATTGCCCGTACAGTGTGGTAGTTGATTTTCCATGAGTGGCTCATGTGCGTCCAGATTGGTCTGCCCTGCCTGGAAAGTAATGGATACCATTCACCAACCCCTTTATTAATTACTTTATCAAACACAAACCTGTGAACATTTTTATATGCATTTAAGAATTTATCATCCTTAAACATCAGATATCCATCCAGCAAGGCAATTAAAACTTCAGCCTGCTGCCAGAACTCTTTTTCCCTGTCATATACACCTCCGGAATGGGGACCTTCAACATACACACCTCCGTATTCCCGGTCTATTCCATTGTCGACAGTATGATCAAGGATTATTCTTATTATATCGCTATAATTTTGCGGGTCAATTTTCAATACATCAAAAGCATGCAGCAATAACCAGGCAAACTCGGCATTATGTCCATAAGCGGTATTATCTGTAGCATGTCCCTTCTGACCATCTTCCGGGAACCTGTCCCACCCCCAGATAATGTCGAATTTGATTTGGGGTGCAACAGACCAGTCTTTATAGAATTGCGGAATTCCTGTCTTATACCGGGGATGTATTATCCTTGTTAAAATCAAATTAATAATTTCATGAAGTTTACGCCGGTGTATTTCCAAACCGGTACATTCAAAAAGTGTGGTAAAAGCCTCCATCAGATGCATGTGAACATCAAGGGTTTTCCTGTCGCCACCTTTACTGTCCGGGCCGCATAATTTCCAGTCTTGCCCGAACATTTCAAAGTAGCCTCCGTACATGGTATCAGCACAATATTTCTGGAGCAGGTCGAACACAATTTCAGCATACTGCCGACCTCTCTCATCACCAGTTGCCAGGGTATATTCACTTAAACTATAAATGGCAAAACTGTGTCCGTAAATTATTTTCTGATCAATTTTTATATTCCCTGCACGATCTGCCAACCAATAAAATCCTCCATACTCTTTATCCCAATATTTTTCAATTAAAAAGTCAACACCATGCTTTGCCAGTTCTGCAAGTTTACCATCACCATACCCGGCACGATGGGCAGAGGATAAAGTATAAATTGAACGTGTCTGTGCAAGCATCGATTTTTCATCTTCTCCTGAATCGTTACCCTTTTCATCAAAATGAGTTATGAATCCCCCGTTTTTCTCATCTTTGATCCGGGTGATCCAAAAAGGTAATAATTCGTTGATCAGATGATTTTTAGTTTCATCAGTGAGTATCTTAATCTCTTCAATGTTCATATCCTGTTATTTTTTAAATTACATTCTTTCCGTTTACCACCCGATCCTGTCTGACAAGAACGCTATTGAAAAGCATGTCGATCGTATTAAGTATCTTTACTTAGTTCTTGATAGAGCGCTAAAAGGAAGTCTCTGTTATCAGCTGTCAGATAATGCATTTCACCACCCATCCTGTTAAAGGTTTTACAAAAACGCATGTAATAAGCCGGGTTATCTGCCGGAGGTTCTCCATCTTTTTGCCAGTCCCAATCTGATTCCATAAGATCAACAATCATCATGAAATGGTTATCTATATGCTGTTTTTTTTGAATTGCCATGTTCTGGGCCATGGATAGGGATTTCTCAAATATCATAGGCGACATAACTGCAGATCCGACCGAGAGATAAACTCCATGGTCCAGTTCACTGACAGTTTCAGCATATGACAAAAAATCACGGAGGGCTGTCCTTCCAACCGCAGCACCACTATTCATTGGATGCACATAAATAATGTCGCATCCGAACATTGGGTGACCTGTAGAATTAACTTTTAGTTCATACGCAGCTGATTGGACACAATATTTTTTATATGGATGCGGGATGCTAAGGAATCCGGGTTTAATCTTGAACTTTTCGATTATCCCGGCAAGATCAATGGCGGAGGCTGACGTTTCAGGGTTCGATTCAATTTTCTCTTTAGAGATCCGATATAAATAATCAACATCGGGTATTTGAAGTCCCTCGTTGAATATCATTTTACCAACCGACTCCCCATACCCCAACCCTTCATAGGCCCCAACATTTAATGCCAGATTGATATAGTAACCGGTTTCATCCCAAATACCAAATTGTCCAATTTCGACATTCTTCCGAACATCCTCGCTTGACATTCCCTGAAAGGAAAATTCCCAATCATGAATTATACCGGCTCCATTTGTCGAAAGGTGTGAAACCCATCCCTCTTTGATCAATGCAATTAAAGTAGGTGCCATACCATTTTTAATCGTGTGTGCACCAAAAGCCAGAATTACCGGATGCCCCCCTTCTCTGGCTGCTATTATCTTCCCGGCGCATTTTTTTATGAGTCTTAGTCCTTTATCGGAAAATTTGTCAGGCTTTCTTGTAACAGGAATATGATCCCTTTCAATTAATACTTTATTCTTCCGATCACTCAACTTCCTGAACAACAATTTATTTCTGTCAAATCCGGCTTTAGCCATTTGATAAATTATTTTAAGTTCAATAATTTGAGTATGGGGTCCATCTGCACAAAATCAGAAATAATTATATCTGCACCCGCTTTTATTAGACGAGTTCGTTTCTTTTCATTAAGACTGAAGCGTTTTACCTCATTAGTCGCGACACCTATAGTCAAACCACCTCTTTTGCAGGTTTCTCTTAATTCTACCGGACCATCCCCGAATGTAATTATCTGATTGGAACCTGATTCTTTAATATTATTCAAAATATTTTCCAGAACCATCTTTTTTGCATCCTTTTTAATATCGCCAACAGAACCATATATACCGCCGGTAAAAAATTTATCATAACCAAAAATTTTCGCTTCATGTTTTACATCTGCATCATCTGTGCCACTGG
>SLGC01000240.1 GCA_007123885.1 Bacteroidales bacterium
AATAAATAAAAATGAAAACAGATATTTATACCAGCAGCTTTTTATTTATTCTGCTTATGCTTATTTCCCTGCCGGTTTTGAAAGCTCAGGAATTAGGAGAACTGAGGCTTATTGACTGGGAGCCTAAAAGCATGCTTGTTGTCAAGGAGACAGAGGTCTTGAAACCAAAATTTCCTGTTATTGACATACATAATCATCTTGCATATTTTGACAACCTTGATAGTCTTGACCATTACCTCGAACAGATGGATGAAGCGGGAGTCTGGATGGTTATTAGCCTGGATGGTTTTTCTGAAAATGACTTCTATAAAGAACATCTGGAGGCGATCAATGCTGTTTCCAACGATAGATTTAAAGTTTTTTTCTCCCCCGATTTTACCAGGATAGACGAACCTGATTTTGGCATTGATGAAGCCCGCCGACTCGAAGAAGCAGTTAAAATGGGTGCAAGGGGCATGAAAATATTTAAAGACCTGGGACTTACACTTAGAGACAAAACAGGAGAGATTGTCCCTGTCGATGACCCGCGGGTAGATCCTTTGTGGGCAAAATGCGGGGAACTGGGTATTCCTGTCATGATCCATACAACCGACCCAAAAGCCTTTCATGCGGGGCCGGTAGACAGGTTTAATGAACGCTACGATGAACTGCATGAACATCCCGAATGGTCTTTTTATGGAGATGAATTTCCCTCAAAGGATGAAGTCCTTGAGCAGAGGAACAGAGTATTTGCAAGGCACCCAAACACCATCTTTATAGGCGCCCATGTTGGTAATTTGCCTGAAGAACTGGGCAGGGTAGCCATGTGGCTTGAAAAATATCCAAATTTCTATATCGATATCAATGCAAGGATTAGTGAACTTGGCCGTCAGCCATATACTGCAAGAAGGTTTATGATACAATACCAGGATCGGATTTTATTTGGCACTGACACTCCCCCCAGGGCGAAAGCCTACCGTGTTCATTATCGTTTCCTTGAAACTGATGATGAATATTTTGATCCTACACCGGCCCATAAGCTGCAGGGAAGATGGATGATCTATGGACTTTATCTTCCAGATGAAGTCCTGGAGAAGATATATAACAAGAATGCCCTTAAAATATTCAGCAAATTCAAGGGAATCTGAATTATTCATGGAACCCCCATGCACAACATGGGGGTTCTATGATTTCTACCTGATGTTGACATTCAAACCTGCTGTCAACAGTCTGCCCGCTCCAGCCTAATGAAACTGCAATATCCATTATAAGCTACAGTCCACCTCGATAAGGAACAAAGCTTCATTAAAGCAAAATTTCCACAGCTTCCACACCAATGTATTCTCATTGGCCATGAATATTTTTATATCCGGTTTTGTAAAGTAGCTTAATGACGAAGTGCTGAAAAAGCAATTCAATTTGGTTCTCAATTGGATGCAGCCACAAATAAAGTTATTTTAATATCCGCGATTTTATTTTACTGTTTATTGAAGCTTATGGCCCGCTGTTTGCAGGTATTTTGCAGGCATAGGGTCCGAAGGAAATTCCCCCAATGCAAATGGCTGAATAAAACCATTTAGAAATTAAGTATAAATAATAGATCATGGAACATAAAAATAACAATCAGGCAGAACCAGGATTAACACCTTCAAAATATTCAAAAGCACTTTTTGAAATGTTTATCAAAGCCTGTCAGTCCCTGAAAACGCAACTGTGGCTATATTACTTCATGGCATTGGAATGGATTACAGGACCCTCGAAAGATAATAAAGAGAGGCACTACACAACCGGCATAGGATTATCCTGATACATTTCCTGAAATTTCAGATCTTCCTTTTTAATTTGAACCTGCATCGGCGGGAATATGTCATTTCCTTTGTTAATCCCCCATACCTTAATACGCACGAAAATCAAACCATTCCTCTCACTGAATTATCTGATCATAAAAATTTTACGGCACTTGAACCAATTTGTTTATACGTATTAAAATGATTTTGAAGACGGGCTGGAATACTATTCTGCACTCGATGCCGACTGTAAGGTTATCATCACTGAAGGTGCCGGTGATTTCTATTTCTCCGAAATTGAAGTGATTGATTGTAATGGCTTCCTGAATAAGTATTTTTCAACCTGATTATTTTGATTTTATATAAATGCCGTAAAACCCACAAGTCTTAAAGCCGGGAATATACTTTCTGCGTATTGAGATACCGATATTTTTCAATAAATTACATTATTATTCCTGCCTGATAGCGGAAGGGAAATTAAACATGACAGCTGGTCAAAATCAAACAAAGATGATTAAAGAAATTTTTGATAACCCGGTGTTGACCATCCGGCACGACGAGGATAAAAATTATATGACGGTAAAATGGAAGGCTGGCTGCGGTAACATACTCAGCGGCGAATATACAGGAGAGACCGATATAATAAGGGATAAGATCAGGAACATTGCACCGGAAAAGCTGATGGTGGATATGTCCGGATGTTCTTACAGCATTACGACCGAAACAGGTCCGTGGTATGAAAACACCCTTTTCAGCATGTACGGGGACCTTCCCCCGGGAAGAGTTGCCATTATTCTGCCATTTAATCTGGTCATGCATGCATCATTTGATGCAGTCACCGCCCATGAAAACCTTGATCATAAAACCAAAATCCAGTATTTCAAAGATCACGAGCAGGCGGCTGACTGGCTGAAAAAATCATGAGGACAGCAAATTAAAAGTTGCCCGTTATCAAACCATGGCTTTGCTGTCTGTTTAATGTCCGATTTTTCCTGAAGCTATATTTTCATGCAAATCCGGAATTTCATCAGGATACTTTTTCAGCTCCTTCCCATGACGCGGAAAGGAGTAAAATGGTTTTTACATGCGATATTTTAACAAACAAGATATGAACATATGGATGAAGGCTATGTAAAATTCAACTGCAACTGGGTCAGGGCGGGATCAGTATCCGAAAAGGCAGTAACGCAAATTAATCACTGGAGGGATAAGCTGTATGATCTTGGTCTGATCGGAGTGAACAACGAGGGTGTCGGTTTTGGAAACATAAGCATACGGTCCGGAAAAGGAGAATTTATAATTACCGGGACTGCTACCGGTAATTATAAAAGACTTGATAACAGCCACTATGTCCTGGTGAATGAATACAATTTTCCAATGAACAGTCTTACCTGCACGGGCCCGGTGAGAGCCTCCTCCGAATCCCTGACCCATGCTGCAATTTATGAATGCTCTACTGAAACCAATGCAGTTATCCATGTCCACAATCTCAATATATGGGAGAGGCTTATAGATAAAGTCCCTACAACCAGCCACCTTGTATTATACGGCACTCCCGAAATGGCCGGTGAAATAAAGCGGCTGTTTGAAGAAACCGCTGTTTCATCAGAAAAGATACTGGTCATGGGAGGACACCGGGAAGGCATTATCTCTTTTGGGTCCACCCTGGAGGAGGCAGCAAAAATCCTGCTGGAAAGAATTTCCCGGCCTTAGAATGAACCCCTGAAAAATTGTAATTCATATTAAAATCTCTTCCTGCCTCTATGAACAATTACAAGAGAATTTAATAATGCTTATCAGAAAAGCTTTTTACAATCCGTACTCCGACAGGATAAATTTTGATGAATCGATTTGGGGCAGCATCATTTCAATAAAATCACTTTCACTATCAGGTATGCCTTGAAGCTCTTCGCGAAGCATTGGTATATAAGAGGATTCCATTTCCGGCAGGGTCATTTGACCCGTTGCCAGGGTTTCCTCCAGGATTTCAATAAATTCCAGGGCCCCGTTCCTGGCATTGGCAACATAGGAATCTCCCCGGATAAGGGCGGAAGAAATGCGTATCACATTTGCCGGATCAAGCACAAGCGCCTGAGGATCTGTGTACACATCTGATTCAACAAACAATTGCTGAAGAATGTGGCTGTGGGTTGTCCCCTTTTTTATTGCAGTATTCATCAGCCGCACATCGTACTCAAGTTGCTCCATATAGGCAGTCGGCGCCATCCCGGAAAGCAGCTTAATGTTCTGCACAGATTCATTGCTCCACAGGTCCGTACAGGCCGAAGATATATTTCCAACCGGGCTCAGATGGGCGCATGCAGCAGTTTTACCCTCCATGGAAATCGGGATACCGGTTATGGCCTTTAAAAAAGGGCCCTCATATGCGCAGTCTTTATCCGGTCCTACGGCTCCCTGTTCCATGGCGACTATGGATCGAACCACTGAAATGACCCGCACCATGGCAGCAAAAACTTTCGGTATGTACTTCTTCCCGGCCAGCACCATGGCGGTATTTGCAAAGCCGCATGCAGAATCACCCGCCGCGATCTTTCCGTGCTGCCCGGCAAGAGCAACGATTTTTTTCCAGAGGAACTGCATATCCCGCACTCCCAAAACGGCCAGAGAAAATAATACTGCCTTGATATCACACATCATTAACGCTTCGTCGGAAACCTCCTTGCCTCCCGTGCTCTCGATCGAGAGCAGATCACCGCCGGCAAGCATGCCTTCCTCGAAAAGCTGAAACATGGGTTCGAGCAGCCTGGATGTACGTTGCAGGGCCGGTCGCTCAAATTCCCGGAGATCGTTGGGTGTAAGGCGGATTTCCGATGCAAGGCCATGCTTTTGGTAGTAGTTTTCGCAGATATCATTCATGATCTTCACTATCTCCACACCGATGGCCGGAGTTTTTGTCATTTCCAGCAGTGTTTCAAATTCAAGGATCACGCCCTTACTGTTGAGATGAAGAGCTCTTTCAAGTGCACCTTCGGTAATCTGGCGATAGTGATCATACACCTGCGGAAGCGTCTGATCATTTATGCTCATCACCGGCAGGGTAAAGTTCAGTTCGGAATACACCTGACCCCCGCCGATATCCAACCCTCTGCGGGTTTTTACCGGATAAGGGGTGTTGCCGAATATTAGTTGTGACGGATCGCTGATAACAAGTTGTGTATATTTCATAAAGGGGATATAATTTGTCAGGAAGCCAGCTGGTTCAAAAAATCCACGGCTCCCCGGGGTTCAGGTGCATAAAAGTCTGCACCGATTTTCCGGCAAAAATCCATGTTAACCGGTGCCCCTCCTACCATGATAACAGTATCAGGGGTGGATTCTTTAATCTTTGCTACAATCTCGCCCATGTTGGTCATGGTGGTGGTAAGCAGCGCAGAAAGCCCTACTACGGCACCCGGATTTTTCGACAGGGCCTCGAGAAAACGCCCTGCATCCACATCCACTCCCAGATCCACAATGGTCCATCCGGCTCCCTCCACCATCATGGCGACAAGGTTTTTGCCAATATCATGCAAGTCACCTTTCACGGTACCTATCACAAATGTGCCCCTTGATTTGATCTTCCCGGAAGCAAAGAAAGGTTTCAAATGAGCCATTGAAGCCCCCATTGCCTTAGCCGACATGAGCATTTGCGGAACAAAAATTTTGTTTTCGGAAAATTTCCTGCCGACATTCCCCATGGCTGGTATCAGGGCTTCTTCAAGAATATCCTGGGGCCTTATTCCGGCATCCAGGGCCTGTTGGGTAAGTTCATGCGCCCCGTCCATCCCTTTCAAATTTGGCGGATACGGGGACTTTTGGTCTACTTTGCCGTATTCAACGGCTTCCAGAAGTTTTGCCAGTTTTTCGTTCATCATAGTTTGGTTTTCGGAATACTGCGACTAAAATATTCCACTTTCCGCATACAATCAACGACAATATTGACTATATTCGATGCTATTTTCACATATACCGGGATAAATGTTCATAAATCACCATGCCTGCACTTTATGAAGCTGTGCCCCCGTTTACCCCAGAAGTCATTCTATAGGCGTATTCCAGGTTAGCCTTGAGAAAGGCACCTGGCACTATCATAATAATTTCATATTAAGTGTTATACCGGAGGTGCAGGCAGACGAATTGTGGGTGATTCAAAACCCCATATTAATTGCAAACTGCAGGGCAAAATCTTCATCATCGGAAAGTTCTGTATATTCCATACTGTCTAGAGTTTCACTTACATACCGGTCAAATTTTTCAGAACGCACCGCCAGTATGGCTCCTGTTCCCGAGGTATTCCCGACAGGTATAACCTTTTCGGATAGCCCTGTGGGTATAAGTCCAATTGCTTCGGCGCTCTCTTTGCGAATGTAATTTCCAAAGCCCCCTGCCAGGTACAAGGCATCTATATTGTCAACTGTCAGGCTGGTACGCCTGAGCAGGATATTGATCCCTGAGACTATTGCACTTTTAGCAAGCTGTATCTCTCTGATATCTTTTGGAGTGATGTAAATAGCAGTACCGTTCCCTGATCTCTCTGAGGGCACCACCAAAAATTTCTCTTCCATATACCCGTCAGCACTGACATATCCCGACCTGAGAAGGTCAGCAACCAGGTCTATCAGGCCCGATCCGCAAATCCCCACAGGCGGGGTATCTCCGATTGTCTGAAAATTATTCTGTCCATAATAGATGTTTATTGCTCCCTGAAGCGCTCCCATGCCATGTTCAATATTGGCACCTTCAAAAGCAGGGCCTGCAGCTGCCGCGCAACACCAGATCCGGTCTGCTGTAATCAGGGCAATCTCACCGTTGGTCCCCACATCAATAAAAAGAAAGTTTTTATGAGCAGGTACGGGAGCAAGTGAAGCAATACCGGCAACAATATCGGCACCTATGTAGGCTGCAAGAGAGGGCAGTACCTTAACCTCTCCGAGGGGATTACAAAACAATTTCAACTCCGATGCCCTTACGATCCTCTCTTCGCAGAAAACAGGGGTGAAAGGAACAAAGGCCAGGGGTCCCGGATTCACCCCAAGCAAAATATGGAGCATGGTGGTGTTCCCGCATATGCAAATCTTTACAATATCATCCGGTGAAATATTCGATTTTTCCGTAAAATGTGATAATTGCAAATTGAATACATCAATAAGTTCCGACTGAAGAGTTAACAGGCCTTCGGGGACTGTAATGCAGTAATTGATCCTGGAAATAACATCGGCCCCATATTTTGCCTGTGGATTTAAAACAGTGCTTGTCTCCAGAAGTGTACCTGTAGCCAGCCGGATAAAATGAAAAGCAAGCGTTGTGGTGCCAAGATCAATTGCTACACCGTAAGGCGAATCTGAAAGGCGCGAAGCCGGGCCGGGAGACAGCGGGAGAATCCTTGAATATTCATACTGGGCAGCAAGTATATTTGCTTCAACTGGCTCAGGCAAAACAATTTCAATATCCTCTTCAATCGTATACAAACAGGATGTTACATATCCCTCATCCCTGACATAAACCTCACATTTACCGCAGGAACCCTTTCCACCGCAAGGTGCATATATCATAAAACCCCTGTACCTGATGGCATCAAGCAATATTGTCTCCCGGGAAACATTTGCAGATGATACTTTGCCTGCACTATGTATTGTTAGTTTATGCATAAATGAAATGTAATGAAACACTTATCTGATAATCCCGCGATGTATTATCAGCTCAAAGTCATTCAAATGCAAGATTTCAGCATTTAAAGATAGCCCTTTCGATGAAAATTTTTATTTTATGAATTGGCCAGGAACATAATTACTCAGCGTAAGCAATTATGGCAAACTTTTATAAATATCCGGATGGTAATTTCCATGGTGCTCTATATTCTGGAGTTGCCAATCTTGCTGCCTCTTCATCACCAACAATCTTCTCTGTATCCGGATCAAATCTAATTGACCGCCCGATCTGCATCGACAAAACACTTAATGCAATTGGAACATCAACTTTGATGTGATACTCAGGATTGCTTGATGGCTGTTTGCGAGACTTGATACAATCAATCCATTCAAGTCGATGACCGGCGACCGATGGAATAGATACAGGCGGTGTTTTCATACCTTTCATCCTGTCTCCTTCCGCAATTAAAATATTTGAACTGTAATCAGTAATTAATGTTCCGTTTGTACCGTGAAAATAGATCCCCAATCTTCTTCTGGCCCCTGTTTCATATCCCAGGCCCGATTTATCCATTCCCTGAAAAGCCCAGCCATGACTATTAGTAGATGACTGCATCCAGGTCATTGTTAATTTCGGATAACGCCATATAACTTCATGATTGTCGTATGCATCACCATCATCCTTGATTATATATTTTCCCCCCATAGCACTGATTTCAATCGGATAGTCCAGTTCCAGTGCCCAAATTGGCAAGTCAATAATGTGTGGTGCCATACCTGGTGTCCAACCACCACTGAAATCCATCCAGAAACAATGATAGAATGCATCTTTTACCAGATTTGGATTAAAAGGCTGCATGCGCCCGGGACCTACCCACATATCCCAATCCAATCCCCCGGGTATTCTTTGTGTATTATATCCAAGACCAATGCCATTTGGAGCTTCATTCATAACGAAAAACGTACGCACAGTTGCAATATCTCCCAAATTACCCGACCTAACCAGTTCGACCATTCGACGGTAGTGATCACTTGCATGGATTTGGGTTCCTACCTGACAAATATTACCATGCGTCCTGATTGCATTTCGCACTGCCAGACTCTCAGTAAGATGCATTGTCATAGGTTTTTCCACATAAATATCCAATCCGGCTTCTGCCGCCTCAATAGTTTGAATAGCATGCCAGTGAGCCGGAGTGGCAATAATAACACCATCAAGTCCCTTATGTTGCAATAATTCCCTGTAGTCAGTATAACCGGCGCAGTCATATTGTGCAACTACAGGATCTAATCTTTCTTTCCATACATCACACGCGGCTGTCACCACAACATCAGGATGTGAAGCACATTCAGCAAGATCCGCTTTCCCTAAACCACCACATCCAATAAGACCTAGATTGATCTTATCGCTGGGGGCAGAAATGCCTTTACCTTTGATAAAAGAACCTGGAACAACAAATGGTGCAACAAAGGCAGCCGAAGTTGTTTTCATAAACTGTCTTCGCGTGAATATCGAACTATCCTTATAAATTTTCATGATCATGAATTTTAGAGTTTTATGTATAATTACTCTGGGGGGTCATTAATATGTCGCAGGAAAAGTATAAAGCGGTGTCAAGGTTTCATGAAATGCATCCCATCGCTTTTTAGAAATATATTCTTCCGGCTTACCTCCGGTATGGATCACTAACCTGTACCTCAATATCAGCGGTTCTTCTTTGCCAAGAGGATATCTTGTTCCTTGAGCTGGAAATGTTGGTTGCACCCATGCCAGATCCGGATATTCAATCCAGTCACCTGGATAATCAGGATTGTCCTGATGCTGTAATACCATCAAACCAGAAGGAGATTTAGCCCCTTCAAAGGTGCCACTTAAATCAGACCAGGCCCTGATTGCCATAGAATTATCCTGGGTAAAATATGATATTTCTTGTGATTCAGGAAACTGCATCCTCAAATTCAAACCACCATAACTTTTTTTACCACGTGTAGCAATTGTAATGCCCTCTTTCAGGGCAACAAATTTTAGAGTCAAGTCTATTATCCTACTTGAAGATGATACTTTGTATGCTCTGATTACCACATGTTCTTGTAAAATTGGTTCAGTATCTTCCCACATCCAAAAGTTTTCAGCTTTAACCTGGGCAAATACAGGCCCATTTAAATATTTCAATTCGCCTGTCGGCCGGGAAAAAATTACCTGTAGAGCATGTAGATCGCCAAATACAGATCCATATTCTACCTCCGGCCACGCCCAATAAATACCACGATGATGCGGATGATCTCCTTCGGGCCAGTCACGTGTCAGCATCTCACCTTCCAATCCGTAAAGAGGATGTATGTAGTTACTTCGAGGCACTGCATAAATACTGGCCGTCACAAATGTGTCTGTTTCAGTTCTCAGATGCCGTTCTAATTTCTCATACTCGAGACGGATAACATCCTCTTCATAAACAGTATTATAATTATACTGTAATACTTTTTCATCATCTTCTGAAATTACAACCTGTCCGCTTCCGGGATCAAGGTATGCTTTCATGGCTTCATTCAGGATAGATTCACTTTCCATAAGTTTAAACTTTCTAATGCCGGCTTCTCCTTCCGGCATAATCATGACAAGTTGAGATTTGCCTCCTTTTCCAGGAATATCCATCTGAACAGGTATCAAACGTTCTTTCCCATTATCTGATGTGATATTCAGAAGACCAAGACGCCCTTCTTCAGCAGCAATTTTCTGATTTTGATTTAATTTAATTTTAAATGAAACCGGAGCATTAGTTTCTCCAAGTACTCCATCGCTATCATCAATTTCCAATACGTTTTGCAAGCAAGAAAATGTGATACTAAAGCAAAAAAATACTAAAATCAAATTTTTTGTTAAAGATGCATTTTTCCCCATGTTAATTAATTTTACTTAATGATTCATAAATTCCCCGTATATATCTCTGGGGGGAAATCATATTTTTCAGGGTCGAAATACCCATCTGTAAGGTTAAAATTCCTGGGTGATAAATCAGGATAATCAATTCCATTGAGAACCTGGCACCCAATGGTGTCCGGCAATTTTTTGCAACTCTTTATTAATGGAAAAAGAGTGCTC
>SLGC01000111.1 GCA_007123885.1 Bacteroidales bacterium
CTTCGGAAAGAACCCTGGATAAAGCACATATAAAAGACAGGAGTATCCTGGATAATGAAGCCCGCAGGAATTACGCAGGTTTTTGGGCCGGTATTGCCAGCGAACTTCATTGGTTTAAAAACTGGGACAGGGTTATTGATGATTCCGAAAAGCCTTTCTTTAAATGGTTCACCGGAGCCCGGACAAATATATCGTATAACTGCCTGGACCGGCATCTGAATACTTTCAGAAGAAACAAGCTGGCAATAATCTGGGAAGGCGAGGGAGGCCAGGTGAAAACCATGTCCTATTTCAGGTTGCACCAGGAAACGTGCAAGTTTGCAAACGTGCTGAAAAGCATGGGGGTTAAAAAGGGTGACCGGGTTACCATTTATATGGGAAGAATACCCGAAATAATTACAGCCATGCTGGCCTGTGCACGGATCGGGGCTATCCATTCGGTTATTTACGGGGGATTCTCGGTGGAGTCGCTGACAGAGAGAATAGAAGACAGTCAATCAAGGATACTTATAGTTGCCGACGGAGCCTACCAGCGGGGGAAGATAGTTCCCTTGAAGGATATTGCAGACGAGGCCCTGCAAAGAGCCGGGACCGTCGAACATGTTGTGGTCGTAAAGCGCACCGGGCAACAGGTGGCATGGGAACCCGGAAGGGATATGTGGTACCATGAACTGGTGAGCCTTCCAATAGCATCCCATAACTGCCAGCTGGAGATAATGGATTCAGAAGATCCTCTCTTTATTCTATATACTTCCGGCACAACCGGTAAACCCAAAGCTATCCTGCACACTCACGGCGGATATATGGTCGGCACCTATATTACCATGAAATATTACCTTGATATTCAGGAGGAAGACCGGTTCTGGTGTACTGCAGATCCGGGCTGGATCACCGGGCACAGTTATATCGTTTACGGGCCGCTGCTTAACGGGGCAACTTCATTCATGTACGAGGGAGCACCCTATCATCCTTTTCCTAACCGCTGGTGGCAGATGATCGAAAAATACGGTATTAATATCCTTTATACCGCTCCCACAGCAATACGCGGATTCATGCGCTTCGGCGATGCATGGGCCAAACGTCATGATCTGTCATCATTGAGGATCCTCGGATCGGTCGGCGAGCCCATAAATCCCGAGGCATGGAAATGGTACCATAATGTAATAGGAAGCGGAAGATGCCCGGTAATTGACACCTGGTGGCAGACGGAAACAGGAATGCACCTGATATCCCCTTTTCCGACAGATCCACAGAAACCCGGTTCCGGTGGATTGCCTTTTCCGGGTATTGAAATGGATGTGTTGGATGAGGAGGGGAATTCATCCGGCATCGACCAGGAAGGTTACCTGGTCATTAAGACTCCCTGGCCTTCAATGGTAAGGACTCTTTTTAACGATCCGGAAAAATTCAGGCAGCAGTACTGGGACAAATACCCGGGCTGGTATATGACCGGAGACAGTGCAAGGATCGACCAGGATGGATATATATGGGTAATTGGCAGGGTGGATGATGTCATTAAGGTATCGGGCTACAGACTTGGCTCAGCCGATATAGAAAGTGCACTGGTAAGCCACCCGTCAGTTGCAGAGGCTGCTGCCATTGGTATGCCCGACAGGCTGAAAGGGAACGTCATCCACACATTCGTGATACTGAAAAACGGTTATCAGAAAGATGACCGGCTGGTTCAGGAGTTGAGAAAGCATATCGCCCATGAAGTGGGTCCGATCGCCAAACCCGAAAAAATCGAGTTTGTTGACAAGCTTCCCAAAACAAGATCAGGAAAGATAATGCGAAGGGTGCTAAAGGCAGAGGCCCTTGGTGAGGATCCCGGAAATATTTCAACCATAGAGGATTGAAGTTAAATTTTATCCTCTTTTTCACTCCTCCAGGCTTCGATGGCAAGCCTGACCGATCCATGCTCCAGTAAAAGTTTCCTTGCCCGGCCGGCATCAAGCGATAGCTCTTCCATGATCATCCTTGTTCCGCGCCTTATCAGCTTGCTGTTGGTGAGCTGCATGTTGACCATCCTGTTGCCCTTTACCTTACCAAGCTTTATCATCAGTGCGGTTGTGATCATATTAAGTATCATCTTCTGGGCGGTTCCTGCTTTCATCCTGGTGCTTCCTGTAAGAAATTCGGGGCCAACCACAGCCTCAACCGGTATCCCGGCCAATTTTGCCACGGGTGAACCGGGATTGCAGGTTATGCAACCTGTAAGAAGGCCTGCCTTCCCTGCCTGCTCAACTGCCCCCACTACATAGGGGGTGGTGCCGGAGGCTGCAATACCGATAACAGTATCAAGCTCTGAAACATTGAATTTCTGAAGATCCTTCCATCCACCAAGAGGGTCATCTTCGGCTTTTTCCACCGGTTTCCGCAAGGCTTTATCCCCGCCTGCAATAAGCCCTATCACCATGTTATCAGGCGCGCCAAAAGTGGGAGGCAACTCAGAAGCATCAAGAACACCCAGGCGACCGCTGGTGCCCGCTCCCAGGTAAAATACCCTTCCTCCTTTTTTCATTCTTTCCAGGATTTGTCCGATCAACATTTCAATTTGAGGAAGAGCTTTCCTTACTGCTTTATGTATCCGGGCATCCTCCCGGTTGATACCTTTCAGCAGATCACCCAACGGCATTTTTTCAAGATCCTCGTACCTCGATGGCTGCTCAGTTATGATGTTCCTCAAATCCTCGTCACCTGTTTCACTCATTCCTGCAATTGTTTTTTATGATATTTCACAAGTCCCTCCATAGGCATCCTGGTTATGATACCCGTACTAAAACCGGTATCGGAAGCGGCTTCGGACAGGATATCCCTGAAGCACCATCCCACACCGCCGGTGATATTTACAGGCATACTGGCTGCCTCGGGATATTGTGATATGTTGCGGGAGAAAAATTCCCTGAAACCCTCCATGACAAGATTATAAATTGAGGGATGATCGATATGTTCGGCTATAAAACGGGTAAACCTTGCCATGAACCTGTTTGGGAAAGGTTTCCTGTAAACATATTCCAGTATTTCATCGGGCGCCAGGTTGTATTTTTTATAAAAGCTGCTTGTTATCTCACGGGGCAGCTGGTTCTTAAGTATATCTGAAATAAGCTTCCTCCCGAGAACAGTCCCGCTTCCCTCATCTCCCAGGATATAACCGAGAGGCGGTACATGTCTTTTGATTTTGTAGCCGTCATAATAGCAGGAATTCGATCCCGTACCGATTATAGCTGCCAGTCCGGGATTGCTTCCACAAAGGGAGCGGGCAGCAGCCATAAGATCGGATTTGGCAAATATTTCGGCCGAATCAAAAAACCGGCCCAGCGATATTTCAATAATTTTACTTTTTTCCTGGTTCGCGCATCCGGCACCATAAAAATAGATTGCATCAAAATGGCCCCTGGTCAACTGAAATTCATGCTGAAGGGATTCCAGAATTTCATCGCCTGACTGGTGAAATGGGTTTAACCCGGCAGTTTCACATGTCAGGGTTTCATTTTCCGACAGGACGCACCAGGTTGTTTTGCTCGAACCACTGTCTGCTATCAATATCATGTTGGCGGGTAACCTATTTTATGCAAAGGTATAAAAAATGAAGAGGCACAGGATGCCATTGAAAATGAACAACCACATTTTTTTTTTGTCATATAGTAACCGGTCCACGATATCTCACAAGATAATTCTTTACTTATGATTTTCAGCAGGTTATTACTTCCGGCATTTCTGCTGTTATATACGTTGCCGGATAGCTGTACCCGGTTGTTTTATCCAAATGAAGAGCGGCTGGCAGAAAAAGCAATGAACCGCACCGGTAAAATATCAGAACTTTTCAGGGAATGGGATCACCACGGGAATACCCGGATAGACAGCATTACAGTTAGCAGGGAAACCAAAACTCTCTCCTTATATTTCAATGATGGGCTGACCAATCTTCCCGTAAGAAACCCATTCGTAGAACATCTCAAATCGGAAATCATAAGGGCTCTTGGTTTGCGTTTCAGAAAGTATGGAATTGAATTATATTCGGGCTGCAGGGATGTTGGGGATTTTATTCCCAATTATTTCAGGCTAAATGAAAATGTCGACCATTCAAGATTATTCAAAGCAGAAGAAGGAGGACCACTGGTCAAAAAAGAAGGGCATCAATATCCCGGAGGGCTCTCAGGCGCACATATTGCCCTCTGGCCCAGCCACGGGTATTATTTCGAGGCCGTGCGTAACAGGTGGGAATGGCAAAGGGCAAGGCTTTATGGAACAATAGAAGACCTGTTTACTTTTTCCTTTTTAAGACCCTATATTATTCCCATGCTTGAGAATGCAGGTGCATACGTTATTCTTCCAAGGGAAAGAGATATTCAGTCAAATGAGGTTATTGTTGCCGGTAGCGGTTCATCAGGAAATTCAGAGATGATAATAACCAATGGCAGATTGGGCAGCTGGATAAAGGATGAGGGCAGGGGATTTGTAATAAGCGATACCCTTTTCCAGGGAGACAATCCATTTACAGGAGGATGCAGCTTCAGGATCAAGGCCGCCGGATCACAGGGTGCATCCATCAGGTATATTCCTGATATTCCGGAAGAGGGAGAATATGCAGTCAGTGTATCATGGGCCAGGCACCAGGGAAACATATCCGGGGTAAAATACGTGGTAAACCATTCAGGAGGAAGCCAGGAATATTTTGTTGATCAGACCATTGGATCGTCAACGTGGATATATCTTGGCACCCACCATTTTTTTAAAGGTCGTGATCCTGACCGGGGGAGTGTATTGTTATCGGGTGATGGTAGCGGATCGGGATATATTACTGCCGATGCAGTGCGTTTTGGCGGAGGGTTGGGCAGTGTAGCACGACGGAAAGCAGATTTTCAGGGTCAGGGCAAAGAAGGTACAGGAGAAGGCTGGCGTCTCAGCGGCCGGCCGCGTTACATGGAAGCTGCACGATACTATCTGCAATACTCGGGCATGCCTGATTCTACTGTATATTCACTTTCCCTGGGAAAGTGCGATTACAATGATGACTTGATGTCCAGGGGCGAATGGATCAATTTTCTCACAGGTGCTCCCATGGGTGTGACCGGGGTTCCGGCCCCTGACAGTCCGCGCATACCTGTTGACATGGCACTTGCACTTCATACCGATGCCGGTGTGACCCCGGGCGATTCAATTATTGGCACACTTGCCATATACAGCAATGAAGATTTTAGCAGCACATATTACAATGGAATTTCAAGATTTGCTTCAAGGGATCTTGCCGATA
Source organism: Bacteroidales bacterium (assembly GCA_007123885.1). GTDB lineage: Bacteria > Bacteroidota > Bacteroidia > Bacteroidales > PUMT01 > PXAP01. Next base: position 5,255 of record SLGC01000111.1, read on the forward strand.
TGGTCCAGACGCAGCTGGTAAATGATATCAGGCAGATGGTTAACGAAAAATGGACACACAGGGGATTGATGAATCGAAGGTATTCCGAAGCTGCCCGGCCGCAGGTTCCTGTTGTGCTGCTTGAACTGCTATCACATCAGAACCTTGCCGATATGAGATATGGACTTGATCCCAGGTTCAGGTTCCTGGCAAGCCGTGCCATATATAAGGGGATTTTGCGCTATCTTTCTTTTACCAGGGGAACTCCTTATATCATACAACCTCTTCCCCCTGCGGGCATGGCAATTGAAAAAACCGGTCCACTCACTGCAAGGATCAGTTGGCGGGCAACCGAAGACCCCATGGAACCGAGTGCTGCTGCTGCAGCATTCAGGGTTTATAAACGCAGGGAAAACGCCGGATTCGATTCAGGAACGAGGGTGAAGGAAAATTATATTGATGTTGAGCTTCCTGAAGCCCACACACTGTTTAGCTTTAAAGTTACGGCCGTTAATGAGGGGGGAGAAAGCCTGCCGGGTGAGATACTTTCAGTATCGCTGACCGGAAAAAATGATAAACCTGTACTGGTGGTAAACTGTTTTACGCGAATTTCGGCACCATCGTTTATTGACAACGGTATGTTTGCAGGTATAAAATGGTGGGATGACCCTGGAGTTCCCGATAAACAGGATTTCAGCCATACCGGGGTACAATACGATTTTAACCGGCAAAATCCCTGGCTTGACGATGACAGTCCGGGATGGGGAGCCAGCCGGGCCGATATGGAAGGAAAGATTATACCCGGGAATACTTTCGATTTTCCAGCCCATTACGGTGAAGCACTTCGTGATAACGGGTATTCTTTTATTTCAAAAAGCAGGGAGGCTTTTGAGAATCAGCTGCATATCGAGGCCGGCGATTATGCTGCACTGATAATAATTTTTGGTGAACAGAGGGGCATTCAGGCATGGCATGATCCGGGAGCAAGCGAGTTCGATGTCTTTTCCCCCGGAATGATCTGTGCCCTGAAGAGCTGGATTCAAAAAGGATCAGGGATCATGATTTCGGGTTCACATCTGGGAACGGACATGATAGAGCGAAACGACAGCGCAGCGATTGAATTTGCCCGTGAATATCTTGGATTTACCTGGAGAACCAATCATGCCTGCAATACGGGGCGACTGACAGCTACAGATCATTGTCCGGCATTATTCCCAGGAAAGCTTGAATTCAATGCATGCTACCATCCGGAAATATACTCCGTTCTGGCCCCCGATGCACTTGAGCCAGCCGGAGATGATGCTACAGTCATTTACCGGTATGGTTCAAACCTTACCAATGCAGGCATATTAAAGGCAGGTTCCTCACGGACCATCTCTTTTGGGTTCCCCCTGGAATCCATTATATGTGACGAACATTTCCGGGAAATGATAAAGGGGATCATGGTAGAGCTGACCGGACACTGATCATGGAGGATCATGGTACAGCCGGAGCTTACCGGATAAGGGAGAAATTTTCCCCCAGGTACAGTTTCCTTACCTGCTCATCTTCGGCCAGCTCTTCTGCGCTTCCGGATTTAAGGATCCTTCCTTCAAAGAGAAGATAAGCACGGTCAGTTATTGAAAGTGTCTCATGAACGTTGTGGTCGGTAATAAGTATCCCTATGTTTTTTTCCTTGAGTTTCCTCACTATATGCTGTATATCTTCCACAGCAATAGGATCGACCCCGGCAAAAGGCTCATCCAGCAGGATGAAGCTGGGTTTCAGCGCCAGTGATCTGGCTATCTCGGTCCTCCTTCTTTCCCCTCCTGAAAGCTGGATCCCGGGACTTTTGCGGATATGCTGCAGGCCGAATTCCTCGAGCAGTATTTCCATCCGTTCTTTCTGGTCGGCCTTTGGGATATCCGACATTTCCAGCACTGCACTCAGATTGTCCTCAACTGAAAGCTTGCGGAAAACCGATGCTTCCTGTGCCAGGTAACCTATGCCGCGCCGGGCCCTTTTGTAAACAGGTTCGTTGGTAATGTTTCTGTCATTAAGATATATTGAGCCCTCATTGGGAGTAATGAGTCCCACGATCATATAAAAGGATGTTGTTTTTCCTGCACCATTTGGTCCCAGCAACCCGACAATTTCGCCCTGCTCAACTTCAATCGAAACATGATCCACAACTGTTCTGTTGCGGTATCGTTTTACCAGGTTGCTGGTTCTGAGTAACATTTTTTCCATCATCTGCATATTCTCTTATGGTTCAGGAATACCTTCTTTTATACAGCCGCTTGTGTTCCCATTTGCTCTTTCCTGATTACCCTTCTTGAGAGTCTTATTCCGATCTCATAGAGGAACATCAGCGGGAAGGCAACAAGTATCTGGCTGAAGACATCGGGGGGAGTGATGATTGCCGACATTGCAAGTACTATTACCAGGGCATGCCGGCGGTATTTCCTTAAAAATTCCGGGGTAACCAGCCCTATTTTTGTCAGGAAAAAGATCAGTACGGGAAGTTCAAAAATAAGGCCCACGGCAAGAGATATGGCACTGACCGTCTGTATATAGGACATCAGGTTGATCTGGTTTGTAACCTCGGCGCTTACCTGGTAGCTTCCAAGAAAATGCACAGAAAGTGGTATAATAACGTAGTAGGCAAAAAGAACCCCCAGTATGAAAAGCAGGGAAATATAGAAAACAGCTCCGCGTGCATACTGTTGTTCCTTTGCATACAGCGCGGGACCGATAAACCGCCACATTTCGAAAACCAGGTAGGGGAACGACAGTATCAGTCCCACGATCATCGAAACCATGATATGGGTGGTAAACTGACCGGCCATATTGATATTTATAAGCTGGAAAGGGTCGGCATTTATACACAATGCCCTGATCCCGAGCCATGTACCGAATGAACAAAGAGTACGGTTTGTGAAAAAATCCGGTGTTTTTGGAGCTATAATTATATTGGTGAAGATGAATTCCTTGAATATAAATGCCAGAATCGCGAAAACCACGATTGATAAAATAGATCTTACCAGATGCCACCTCAGGGCTTCAAGGTGGTCCAGAAAAGACATTTCGTTTTCAGTGTTTGCCATAATCCTAAATTGAATTATTTATACAACTCCCTCCTTCAGGATATCATGAAGATGAATAATACCCGCATAATTTCCTTTTTCAAGAATAATCAGCTGAGTGATGTTGTTTTCCTTCATTTTATTAAATGCATCAATAGCCAGTGAGTCCAGATCGATGGTCCGTGGATTGCTGGTCATGATATCTGATGCTTTCAGCGTTTTAATATCACTATTTTTTTCAAGCATCCTTCTCAGATCCCCATCTGTGATAATCCCGGCAAGTTTTCCGTTATCATCCAAAACGGCGGTTGCTCCAAGTCGTTTTGATGAAATTTCAAAAATTATACCCGCTATATTATCAGTTAACTGAACTTTTGGAATTTTATTTTCCAAATAGAAGTCAGAAACTCTCATATATAACTTTTTTCCCAGTGAACCGCCCGGGTGAAACCGGGCATAATCCTTCCGGGAAAACCCCCTGCACGCCAGAAGACTTACCGCCAGTGCATCTCCTGCAACCATCTGAACCGTTGTACTGGAAGTTGGTGCCAGATTGTTGGGGCATGCTTCTTTTTCTACAGGAGTGAAAATAATCGCATCTGCCTTTTGGGCAAGAAAGGAATCCCTGGTTGATACCATGGCGATGATTATATTACCCAGGTTCCTGATCAATGGCACAAGCAATTTTATTTCCGGAGAATTCCCGCTTTTGGAGATGCACAGTACAATGTCATCTTCCTGTATTATGCCCAGGTCGCCGTGAATGGCATCTGCCGCATGCATGAAAATAGAAGGAGTTCCTGTGGAATTAAGGGTTGCAACTATCTTATTGCCGATTATTGCACTTTTCCCTATACCGGTAATAATAAGCCGTCCCTTCATCTGAAGTATACGCATTACAGCTTCTGCAAAATCATTATCAATATGACGTCCGAGCTGCACGATGGCATCGGCTTCTGTTCTGACTGTCTGTCTGGCGATTTTTTTTATTTCGTTTAAAGTCAGCATTCTGCCTGTTAATAAACTTCTACTGGTAATTGTTTATGAGTATTTTGGTACCTCCCTGGTAAAAACTCTGGTGCGGTATTAAAAAATAATTTAAATAAACAAGCCCGGGAATCTTGATATGTAAATTGAATTTGCAAATTTATTCATTTACAGCTTAAGAAAAAAGTAGAAGATTTGCATTTTAATTTGAAAATTTCCACAGTTTTTATATCTTTAATTTTATTTTTAACTTCCAAAAACATAACATTTGTCAGAAATTTCAGTTAATATATGTAATATATTTGTATTGAAACGGGTTTAGCATGTTTTTTGATGTCTCCACACTTTTGAAATTTAATCATGTACAATGAAATAAAATCTGGAATACCGCTTCTGGAAAGCCTGAAGAAAAATTTTGGCTTCGCCAGTTTCAAGGGAAATCAGGAAAAAATAATCAATAATGTACTCGATGGCAATGATGGCTTTGTGCTGATGCCGACAGGAGGCGGGAAGTCTCTCTGTTATCAGTTGCCGGCATTGATGCTTGAAGGGACCGCCATTATAATCTCTCCTCTTATTGCATTAATGAAAAATCAGGTTGATGCCATAAGAGCCTTCAGCTCAGAGGACGGAATAGCACATTTTATGAATTCTTCGCTCACCAAGGTAGCCATCCAGAAGGTGAAGGAAGATCTGCTTTCGGGGAAGACCAAAATGTTATATGTGGCCCCTGAATCACTTACAAAAGCTGAGAACATAAAATTCCTGCGTCAGGTCAGGGTTTCATTTTATGCCATTGATGAAGCCCATTGCATATCTGAATGGGGCCATGATTTCCGGCCCGAATACAGGCGGATCAGGACAATTATAAACGAGGTCGGACCTGCACCAATAATAGCTCTTACAGCTACTGCCACACCGAAGGTTCAGCATGATATCCAGAAGAACCTGGGAATGCTTGAGGCAGAGGTTTTTAAATCTTCATTCAACCGGCCTAACCTTTATTATGAGATAAGGCCAAAGGTAAATGCCACCAAGGAGATAATCAAATTCATAAAGAATAATCCCGGTAAATCAGGCATTGTTTATTGCCTGAGCAGGAAAAAAGTTGAGGAACTTTCAGAAACGTTAGCCATTAACGGAATAAAGGCACTTCCATATCATGCCGGCATGGATTCTGCCACACGTTCAGCCAATCAGGACAGCTTTCTGATGGAGGATGCTGATGTGATTGTTGCAACCATTGCCTTTGGAATGGGAATTGATAAGCCGGATGTTCGTTTCGTGATACATTATGATATTCCCAAAAGCCTTGAGGGATATTATCAGGAAACAGGCCGTGCCGGCAGGGACGGGGGAGAAGGAAAATGTATAACATTTTACCACTACAAGGATATCCAGAAGCTTGAAAAGTTCATGCAGAACAAGCATATTGCCGAGCAGGAAATAGGAAAGCAACTACTGCTTGAAACAGTATCCTATGCTGAATCGTCGGTATGCCGGAGGAGGCATCTGCTTCATTATTTTGGTGAGCAGTACCATGAAGAGAATTGCGACAGCTGCGATAATTGTCTTAATCCAAAGACCCGGTTTGAGGGTAAAGAGCACATGTCACTTTCCCTGAAAACTATCATGGAAGTTAAGGAAAAATTCAAGGCCGAGCATATTGCAGAAATCATTACGGGAAAATCTTCCCAGGCAGTACAAACCTATAAGCACAATAAACTTGCTGTATTTGGAGAAGGGAAGGATAAACCCGCTAAATTCTGGCTGGCCGTCATACGGCAGGCTATGATCGCCAGGCTGGTTGTAAAGGAGATAGAAAACTACGGGTTACTTAAGGTAAGTCCGGAAGGCAGGGAATTTTTGGATCATCCTTATTCATTCATGCTTGTTGAGGAAAATAATTATGAGGAAAGCGACGAAGATGCCGAAGGACCGTCCGCCGGAAGAACAAGCACCGTAGATGTTGAATTGCTGCATATCCTTAAAGACCTGAGAAAGAGGATGTCGAAAAAGCACAAACTTCCTCCCTTTGTTATATTCCAGGATCCTTCCCTTGATGATATGGCCCTGCAATATCCGGTCAGCCTTGAGGAGATGCAGAGCATTGTCGGTGTCGGAAACGGGAAAGCCAGAAAATATGGCAAGGAGTTCGTCGAGGTCATCAAGGCTTATGTAGAGGAAAAGGAAATTATCCGGCCACAGGATATGATTGTCAAATCGGTAGTAAATAAATCGGGTGTCAAAGTTTCGATCATCCAGTCAATTGACAGGAAAATGAATCTGGAAGATATTGCTGCTTCCAAAAATATGGATATGCATGGGCTTTTATCAGAGATCGAAGCCATAGTTAATTCCGGCACGAAACTGAACCTCGATTATTATATTGAAAATGTGATCGATGAAGAACGACAGGCCGAGGTATACGAGTATTTCCGTGAGGAAGCCGAATCGGAATCTGTTATGGAAGCTCTCGCTGAGCTTGGAGAAGACGATTATACCGAAGAGGATATACGGCTCATGAGGATCAAATTTATCTCCGAACTTGGGAATTAGCCACCCTGCTTACATATATAACCGGCATCAGCCAGGTTAATCCAGCGGATCGTAAGGTCCGCTTTTTTGTTCCCCTTTTCCCCGATGCGGTATTATCTGCAAAACCCGTAAGTTTCCCGCGGTGAAACCATAGAACCGGCATCAGCCAGGTTAATCCAGCGGATCGTAAGGTCCGCTTTTTTGTTCCCCTTTTCCCCGTTGCGGTATTATCTGCCAAACCCGGTAAGTTCCCTTCGGTAATTGATTGTTAAGTAAAATTTTAGTAACTTTAAATGAGCACATAAGCACATAAGCACACCTTTCCCTTTAATTAAAACTTTATCCTATGGCATCAGAGGAAACTTCGGAGAGGTTCAGGTTCCGGCACCTGCCATCGCTGATAAAAGATACAGTCAAATCATGGAATGATGATGATCCGTGGCGGCTGAGTGCCATAGTCGCCTATTATGCGATATTATCCCTTCCCGGACTGCTGGTTATTGTTTTCAATGTTCTCAGTTATTTCTGGGGAGCGGAAATAGTTGAAGGATTTATATATGAAGAGATTGAAGAAGCGATGGGCGCCCAGGCCGCCGAAACCATGCGGGCAACTTTTGAACGTGCCCTGGATGCAGAAGACACACTGATTGCAACCCTGATAGGAGTCGGAGCATTGATCTTCGGGGCAACGGGAGTTTTTTATCACCTTCAGATCTCATTGAACAACATATGGGAAGTCAAATCTTCACCCAAAAGTGCATTATGGCGCTATGTCATTGATCGTGCCAGAAGCTTTGGATTTGTTCTGGTAATAGCCTTCCTGCTGCTTCTGACTTTCATTGTTTCTGCTTTACTATCAGCGCTGGCTGATTTTATTCCCGAAGTGCTTCCGGGACTTAATGTTTTTTTGATCCAGGTTGTGAATATAGCTTTGTCCCTTGCAGTCGTCACCCTGTTATTTGCATTGATATTCAAATATCTGCCTGATATTGATATCAGCTGGAAAAGTGTATGGGGAGGAGCAATAATTGCATCCCTGCTGTTTGCGATAGGGAAGGAGGTACTCACCATTTACTTCAGCGAAACCAGTCCGGGAAGCGTTTATGGTGCAGCCGGATCCATCATAATCATCCTGCTCTGGGTTACCTATTCATGCCTTATACTCCTTTTCGGCGCCGAATTCACCTGGGTCGTAACAAAGAGGTACGGTTACCGGATGGAGCCAAAAAAGCATGCAAGACTGGTCAATAAAAAGCATATTCTTACATAGTGCCTGGTCCTGGATCCCATATGCTTTATTGAACTGCGATCGAACCAACATGCAATTAGATTCTTGTTTTGCAGTATTTTTCTAAGTGACTTTTGTGCATTATTATGTCACAAAGCAACATGGAATTCTTCCCTGTAATAAATTTGAGCTATATTCGTCTTCTTTAACGGGGCGCACCAGGCCTGAATGATACTCTGGTTCCCAATTAAATTTTCTATGCAAAAAATTCTTGAGATCAATAATCTTACCAGGCATTTTGGCAGAATCAGGGCTGTTGACAATCTGAGCCTTATAGTGGAGGAAGGACAGATATTCGGGTTACTTGGACCGAACGGCAGCGGAAAAACTACTACCCTGTCAATAATTTCTGGAGTTGCCAGGCAGCAGTCGGGTTCATATTCATGGTTCGGTTCACAGGGTGATGATCCCCGGGCCAGACAAAAAATCGGCAGCCTGATAGAGGTGCCCAATTTCTATCCATACCTGAGCCTTGTCAATAATCTCAGGATCGCCGCCACCATCAAGAATGCCCCTGCGGGTGATATAGATCGTGTATTGAAAGTAACAGATCTTTATAAAAGAAGGTATTCTCCCTACCGGACCTTGTCGTTGGGGATGAAGCAGCGGCTTGCAATTGCTTCTGTGCTGCTGGGCGACCCGCAGGTGATGGTGCTTGATGAACCTGCCAACGGCCTGGATCCGGGGGGCATAGCAGAAGTAAGAGAGATAATCAGCAGGGAAGCCGGAAACGGAAAGACGGTTGTCCTTGCCAGCCATATACTTGCCGAGGTTGAAAAGGTATGCACACATGTTGCCGTGCTCAAAGAGGGTGACCTGCTTGCGAGCGGAAGGGTGGATGAATTGCTGGGTGGCAAGCAGTTGTATATGCTGTCTGCTTCAGATCCCGGGAAGCTTGAAACAGTTCTGGTTTCTTCCGGCCTGGTTCAATCTGTCGCCCGTTCCGGTGAAGAGCTGACTGTAAGCTGCTCAGATACAACCACAGCAGAGGACTTGAACAGGTTTGCCTTTGAACGTGGCATTGTCCTTACCAGGCTCGTCGCCATCAAAAAGAGCCTTGAATCCCAATTTCTTGAACTTGTTAAATGAGCCGGCAGAAAAAGAAGCCGGACCGGATCATAAAGCAAAAAATGATAAAATAATGCGTAAGCTGCTTAACATTGAACTGGTCAAACTGGCCAACTACACATCATTCAAGGTCATACTGCTGCTGCATCTTGCCCTGTTCTCGCTGGTCATCTTCATCTCCTCAAGGATCACTATTTCCCTGCCCGGATTTGATACCACCAACTTTTTCCGGTTCCCCTATGTCTGGAATTACTTTGCCTGGATAGCAAGCTGGTTTAACCTCTTGCTGGCCATATTGACCATAATGGTTACCGGGAATGAATTCTCTTACCGTACCTTCAGGCAGCATGTCATTGACGGGCTTGACAAGAAAGAACTGCTCTGGGGGAAACTCCTGGTAATTTTTATTATTGCAGCCTACGGATCATTACTGATATTTTTCAGCGGTACCGTCTATGGAATGATATATACACCGGAACTGACAGCAGGTAAATTTTTTTCCGGAACTGGCATCCTGCTGGTATACTTCCTGCAGGCATTTGCATATATGGTGGTGGGACTTCTGATCGTTATGATGGTGCGCTCCACTGCTCTCCCGATCGTTCTTTTCATATTGCTGCGTTTCCCGGTTGAACCCATTATAAGGAGCTTTTTTGATCCGTCTTTACGTCCCTTCTTCCCGATGAAGGCAATCGGGAGCCTGACCCCGATGCCGGAGTTCCTAAGCATATCCTCTCAGGTTGAATATGAGAGTGCCGGGGGAGCAAATGCCCTCACGCTGGAAGAGATGGGGCTGACTGCCCCCGGATTACCGCTCTTCGCGCAGGTGCTTCTTGCTACCGGTTATATTGTCATCTTTTTGTCTGTAATTATTTTAGTGCTGAAAAAACGAGATATCTGATAAAAATTTGGATAATTATCCTGATTTTATAGTTTTGTCCCTATGCACTGGATCGATCTTTCTGTTTTCATAGTTTACATGTTTCTGGTTCTTGGTATCGGGTTCTATTTTCTGAGAAGGAACCGCAACGCTGATGATTATTACGTGGGTAGCAGGAAAATGGGAAGTCTCCATGTGGGTCTTTCCGTTGTGGCTACTGATGTGGGAGGCGGATTTTCGATCGGCCTTGGAGGTCTGGGCTTTATCATGGGCCTTGCCGGTTCATGGATGTTGTTTACCGGCCTTCTTGGCGCATGGCTCAGCGCGGTAATTCTGATACCAAAGATCCATCCGCTTGGAAAGGAAAAAAAGCTTTTCACTTTTCCCGAGATATTCAGGCACTTTTATAATCCACGCGTTGCAATGGCGGCAGGGATAATATCCGGCATAGGCTACCTGGGTTTTACAAGTTCCCAGATCCTGGCGGGAGCAAAACTTGCCTCTGCCACTTTTGTCGACCTTGATATGAATACTGCCCTGATAATAATGGGGGTTATAGCAGTAGTTTATACTGTAATGGGTGGTATCAAGGCGGTGATATATACCGACACCTTTCAATGGATAATATTGATGGGGGGACTGGTCTTTATCGGCATACCAATCGGTTATACAGCCATTGGCGGAATGGCCGCGATCAGGGAAACCCTTGGCCCCGAGTTCCTTTCCTTCCGGAATGTTCCCTGGCAGACTGTTGTCAACTGGATAGTAACTATAATACCCATCTGGTTTGTCGGGATGACCCTGTACCAGCGGATATATGCCACCAGAGACGTACACCTGGCAAAAAAGGCATGGTACATAGCAGGGATCTTTGAATGGCCCTTTATGGCCTTGATGGGGGTTATTCTCGGCCTGTTCTCGAGGGTTGCCTATGAAAATGGAATGTTTGAATATATGGGGTATGCAGCCGGCGGCGGACTGGATCCTGAAATGGGACTACCTGTTTTGCTTCGGTCCATCCTTCCGGTGGGACTTATGGGGCTTATGATGTCAGCATATTTTTCCGCCATAATGTCAACGGCCGACAGCTGCATGATGGCAGCCTCGGGAAACTTGCAGACAGATATCCTTTCCCGGTTTTTCCGGGTAAACCCGGCAATCACGCTGCGATTTTCGCAGTTGCTCACTCTTGTTATAGGAATAATTGCCCTGCTGATAGCTGCAACAATGGAAAATGTCCTGGAGCTGATGCTTTATTCCTATGCCTTCATGGTATCAGGATTACTGATGCCTGTCATAGGGGTCCTTCTGTTAAAGAAACCCTCCGCCAGGGGCGCATTCTGGTCTATGATTACAGGGGGTTCAACCACGCTGCTTCTCACCGTATGGGCAATTTCCCTTCCTTTCGGACTTGATCCGAACATATTTGGTATTTCTCTCTCAGCGATTATTTTTTTTACTGTAACAATGCTGGAAAGACGATCATTAATCTATTCTGAATAGCTCATCATCCAGGCCGCTGTTTATTTCAATCGAATGTACTGTCATATCCAGGGATTGCGGGCCTGCCTGCTGCCTCATAAGGAAGGGGAATTTCAGTCCGTCAACTTCCCTGTAGTCTTCATAATCGGTTATCTGCATCATTGGCCCCATTGGAGTATCCTGGCTGATTTGCGAACGGAGTTTCAAACCACTCTCCATGCAAAAGAACTCGGCCACTGTAATGCCGGCGGGACTGGTAATGTTGATCCTGTAAGCCTGCTGTCCCCTGATGTTTTCCATTCCGTCCAGTTCTAAAATAAATCCTCTCTCAATGTAGGATAACTCGGGGTTCATTACCGACTGGGCTCTGAGTTGTTCGAGCATTTCTCCTTCCAGATCCATTGATCCCTGCATGCCGCTCATTTTACCGCGCTCACCGTCAAATACCTGCTGCTGTATCATGTTTCCACCCATGCTCATGGCCATTTTAAACTTGTCGGGCGCTTTCTGGTTAAGGACCATCTCTATACTCATTCCCTGCATTGATGCACTCATGCTAATGGTGATGTCCCTCATATTATGCAATCCGTCCGCTCCTCCCACGGCATTCACGAAATCACTGATAACATTTTCAGCGGTAACTCCGGCAGGAACCAATGCAGCTGTTTCGTCCAGCAGATTGCCGAAGGGACCGAAAGCAAGCACTTCATTATTATGGCTGAACTTTTCCAGGGTTTCGGCGACTTCCGGCTTGTTCCCCCCGACAACTATATAACTGTTACCCGGTTTGATATATTCTGCGGCAGCCTGACGGGCATCCTCTGCGGTGACCATGTTAAGTCTTTCCAGATAAGTATCATAATAATCTTCAGGTAAATTATACCTCTCAATGTTCAGGGCAAAGTTCGCCACTGTACGGGGGCTCTCAAGAGACCTTGCAAAGCTGCCGTTCATGAAATTCTTAATAAGTTCCAGATCCTCCGGGTCAACCGGCTCATTCCTGATCCTTTCCATTTCATAAAGTATCTCTGCCACGGTACTGTCGGTTACCTGGTTCCGCACTTCCGTGCGGGCAGTAAACCTTCCCACAAGCCTGTCGGTGCTTATGGTGGAACGTGCACCATAGGTATACCCCTTATCTTCCCGCAGGTTTTGCATCAGTCTTCCGCTGAATACCCCGCCTCCCAGTATGTTGTTCATTACGCTTACCTTCAGGGCATCAGGATCTCCGGGTTCAAGAACAACAGGGTAGGTAACCGAAACAACAGACTGAACGGCTCCCTGCCTGTCTGCAACAGCAACCGTATTTCCTTCAGGAGGGGAGGGTATTTCATACTGGTGGGAGGGAACATCGGCGGACTGCCACCGGGAAAAATACTTTTCCGTAAGTTCCCTGGCGCTTTCAGTTGTTATATCTCCCACTATCACCATATATGCAACGTTGGGCCTGAAATAGATGTCGTAATAATCAACCAGCATATCCCTGGTAATATTCGATACGCTTTCCTCTGTGGTAACTTCCCCGTAAGGATGATCAGAGCCGTACACCAGAACTGTGGATACATTATTGACCATTGCCCCGGCATCTGTCCTTACTGTCGAGAGTGCAGTGACGGTCTGTGTCATTTCCCTGTCAAGCTCCTCCTGTGGGAAAGTTGGATTATAGAGGATATCGGACATAAGATCCAGAAGGGTATGAGTGTGCCTGGTAAGTGATGAGGCAAACATCCCGGTGGAATAGGTACTCAGGGAAGCACCGATAAAGTCTGTTTCTTCATCGATCTCTGCCTTGCTGCGGTTTGTTGTGCCGGCTCGCATCAGCGATCCCGCCAGGCTCACATAACCTTTGGCTTCCCTTTCCATTACAGGATCGATATCCAGGGTAAGCTGGAACGATACAACCGGTATTTTGTCATTCTCAACTACAATTACCCTCATGCCGTTGTCAAGGCTGAAGGTCTGGTAGTCACCTATATGGATCTGGGGAGGCGGACCGGGCTCCGGAGGTCTTGTCCTGTCAACCTGCGCCCCCAGGGGGATCAGAAAACTAAATAACAGAATTAATAGGATGAATTTTTTCATGTGTAATTTGGTTTGAATTGTTTTTTAGCCTGATATGAATGAATTAATAGCCGTATACAAACATCAGCCTGCTTGTTTTGGAAGGTAGTAAAGCACTACCCGGTTCTCTTCAGTAAAGTACTTCCTGGCTGCGTTGAGAATATCCTGCCTGGTAACAGACATGTATCTTTCAATTTCAGTATTGATCCGACCGGCGTCACCAAGAATTGTATGATGGGTTGCCAGGCTGGTTGCCCTGCTGGCCATGGTTGTATTGGAACTGACAAACTGGCTCTCGAACTGGTTCCTGAGTTTTTCCATCTCCAGCTCGCTGATCAGGTTGTTCCTGACCTCCTCAAGTTCCCGGTTTATGGCATCTTCAAGATCACGGGGATCAATGCCCATATTGGGGAAGGCATAGATCATTGAAAGTCCGGGGTCCTCAAGCCCCAGCGGCATGGCCATTACCTGAAGGGCTACCTGCTGTTCGTCAACCAGCCTCCTGTGCAGGCGGCTGCTCTGGCCACGGGATAGCAGCGCCCCCAGCATCTCGACGGCATAGTAGTCAGGCGTTCCCCTTGCAGGGATGTTGTATGCCTGAACTACAAGTGGAAGCTGAATATTGTCATAAATGGTATCCCTTATCTCACGATTCCTTGCAGGCTCTTGAATTTCGGGACGGTAGATATCCCGTGTCCCTTTTGGTATATCACCGAACCAGGCTTCCACAAGCTTTTTGGTTTTGTCAATATCAATATCACCTGCTATAACAAGTACAGCATTATTGGGAACATAAAACATTTCATGAAATTCCTTGAATTCATGATTCTCAGCCTCCCTGATATGATCCTCGTCCCCAAGTATGTGCCACCTGTAGGGATGCTCCTGATATGCCCTTTTCAGGGTTTCGGAAAGGATCGACCCGTAGGGCTGGTTATCAATGACCTGTTTCTTTTCCTCGATAACAACATCCTTTTGGGTCCTGATGCCGGTTTCATCTACCCTGGCGTGCAGTAGCCGCTCCGATTCGATCCACAATCCAAGCTCGAGCTGGTTGGAGGGCAGCAGCAGGTAATAATTGGTTACATCAAAGCTTGTGTAGGCATTCAGGGTCCCCCCGGCACTTTCCACATACTGGTCCAACTCACCGCGGCCTATGTTCTCGCTCCCCTCAAACATAAGATGCTCAAAAAAATGTGCAAAACCGGTGCGATTGGGATCTTCGTTCTTCGAGCCGACATGGTACATGATATTGGTAACCACGATCGGCGTGGAGTTGTCCTGATGAAGAATAACATGAAGTCCGTTGTCCAGGGTGTACTCCTGAAATTCAATATTTACAGCCTGGCTGTGAAGCAGGGTAAAGGCAAGCATACCCAGCAGACCGGTTAACAGTTTTCGCTTCATTTTGTATTTGTTTATGTGTTTATAAGTTACGGCAGCTTGAAGATAGACGGGTTTTTTAACCTTTAAGCCGAATTTCTGTATTTTAAATAAAAGTATAAAAATTTGGATAATAACAATGAAAAAATATTGAAAAAGACGGTGCTTACCCGGAAAAAGTTCTGCCAGCGGGTTATTTGGGTAAAGCAACGAAATTAATATTTTTTGCTAATTTGGCCTTTTTACTGAAAAATAAAGGACCTGAATATGAGAGCAGTCATCCAGAGAGTAAAACATGCCGGTGTAATGACCTCCAGTAAAAAAAGCGCCGTCATCGGGTACGGATTGCTGATTTTCCTTGGGGTTGAACATGAAGATACTGTTGAAGACTGCACCTGGCTGAGCAGCAAAATTGCACGGCTCAGGATATTTGATGATAATAACGGGGTAATGAATCTTGATGTTGTACAGGCGGGTGGTGAAATCATGGTAATCAGCCAGTTCACCCTTCACGCAAAAACAAGGAAAGGAAACCGCCCTTCATATATCCGCGCGGCACCTCCGGAAGTCGCCGTTCCTCTTTACAATAATTTTATCTCAGATATTTCTAATGAGACCGGGAAGGAGGTCCGGACAGGTGAATTTGGCGCAAAAATGCAGGTAGAACTGCTCAATGACGGACCGGTTACCATTATTATCGATACAAAATCAAAGGAATAACCTGCGGCTATCCTGGTCTGCAAAGTCAGATAATTTTTTTAGGGATCAACAATAACCTGCGTCCTGCATACGGTTTCACAAATCCTTTTAATCATTAATTTTGCAGGATGCATGTAAATCAGAAGAAAAACAATGAGGGAAGGATTGAAACCGGTCATTTGAAAAGTTCCGTATTATTGATCGCGGTTATTTCCGCTTTTCTTACCCCCTTTATGGGCTCTGCAATCAATCTCGCGCTGCCTGCCATTGGACTGCAGTTCGAGGCTGATGCGGTTCTTCTTGGCTGGGTGGCAACTTCCTATTTGCTTTCGAGTGCTGTGTTTCTTGTTCCTTTTGGACGCCTTGCCGATATATATGGCCGCAGAAAGGTTTTTCTCCTGGGAATGATCATATTTTCAATTGCTTCTTTTCTTACCGCATTTTCCCCTGGCATCTATTTTCTATTGGCATGCAGGGTTTTCCAGGGAATGGGCAGTGCGATGATATTCGCGACAGGGCTGGCTATTGTGACTTCTGTATTTCCGCCCGAAGAAAGAGGGAAAGCAATTGGGTTCACAATCGCATCTGTTTACGCGGGATTGTCATTTGGTCCTTTTGCCGGTGGATTGCTTACAGAGTACCTGGGTTGGAAGAGTATTTTTATTACCACCGCATTAATGGGAAGCCTCGGAATCTGGCTGCTTATCCGCCGTATCAGGGGTGAATGGGCTGAGGCCGCCGGCGAACCCTTTGACCTGTATGGGTCCCTTATTTACGGGCTTTCACTATTTTCCCTGATTTTCGGTTTCAGTCTCCTGCCTGCTGCCTCCGGATTCGTTTTCCTGATAGCCGGTGCAGCAGGTCTGATAATGTTTATATTCTTCGAACTGCGCAATCCATTCCCGGTCATGCAGCTGGGTCTGTTCCGGAATAATACCGTATTTGCTTTTTCAAATCTTGCCGCATTTATCAATTACAGTGCTACGTTTGCTGTTGCGTTTATTTTAAGCCTCTACCTTCAGTATATCAAAGATTATTCTCCCCGTGATACCGGGATGATTCTATTGGCACAGCCTGTTTTTATGGCAATTGTTTCCCCACTTGCCGGCCGCCTGTCCGACAGGATAGAGCCGCGCTTTCTTGCAACTGCCGGTATGGCGATAACCTCAGCCGGGCTCTTCCTGCTTGTTTTTATCAACAGTATGGGCATGCCTGTTTTGATTTTAACCCTCATATTACTTGGAATTGGTTTCGGATTGTTTTCATCACCCAACAGCAATGCCATCATGAGTGCTGTAATGAAGAAATATTATGGCATTGCTTCCGGCACAATGGGAACAATGAGGCTGCTCGGACAAATGTTCTCGATGGGAATCGTCATGCTTATACTTTCACTTTTTATCGGAAGAGAACCTGTTGGAGTTGAAAATGCCGGATATTTCCTGAAAAGCATGCAGGTTGCATTCGGACTGTTTTTTGTCCTCTGCTTCTTCGGGATATTCGCATCATATGCCAGGGGGAAAATCCATCAGTAATTTTAAATTTCATCCAACCGTTTTATGAGTTTTTTCCAATGATTGTATCACGGAGAGCCGATACAACATGTGACAGGTCATTTTTTGGAAATTTTAAATCAATACATTCCATAAAGCTTCTAAACATTTTGTAATAGAGATACGTATTATACTATTGAAATATTTAATTTTTATTATTTTTGCAGTCGCAACCCAAACCATTTCTTTTTATGCTGGCCTCAAACCATCCAGGTATAACCATACCCGGTCGAACAGGACTAACCAACCTGCAGGACCGGGAATCTTCCGATTCAATACAGGGACAAGTTGCTGCATTTTCCGGTTCAATACAGGGGCAGGTTACTGCATCATCCGATTCAATTAAGGAGAATGTTACTGCACCCCCTGATTCAATACGGACACAGGTTGCTGCACCTGATTCATTACGGGGACAGGTTGCTGCACCTCCCGATTCAGTCCGCGAGCAAATTCCTGCAGTCGCCGTTGAGCCGGGTGCCCCTTCCGGGGAGGAAACCGGTGCTGCGGATTCAGTGATCCACCGGGGTGAGTCCGCATCCGATACGTTGCAGACTGTTGTTCCGGTGCCGCTTCCCGTTGCAGGCCAGCAGTCAGTATGGGAACGTATTGATAACCGTGAAAGGGAAATCAGGGAAACACGTTCTGAGAAGGAAGTTGAAACAAGGGTCACAGCAACGATCACCAGTATCGCTGATCCTGAACCGGGGCCGGTTGATTTCAAATATGATGCCTCATATTATCTGGATCCTGATTCTGAAATTCCATTTTTTCGGGAATACATTTTCCCGGTTTCCGGCAGGCAGGATCAGAATGTCTTTGCCGGAGGTGATAACTCCATAACCCACAATTCAGCGGTCGCATACCGGACTTACCTGGAGAACGAGGTTTCTGCGGGGAACGATGACCTTCATTATTCAATCTCCTGGATACCAGGAGTGGTGATTTTATCAATATTGCTTTTAACCTGGATCAAACTGGCCTATCTGCAGTTCCTGACCCCGGTTCTGGTTTCTGCATTCAATTATAAAAAAGCATCGAAACTTTACCAGAGCAAACATGTTCCTTCCCATACAGCATTTTTTATACTGCATCTGGTTTTTGCTGTTAATACCGGCTTGTTCGTTCTTTTCATCTTTGGCCATTTTAACCTTAATATTCCCGATATCGGGCCATTATTACTGTTTTTAATTATTTCGCTGTCTGTGGTTTTTTTAATTGCTTTTAAAAATGCCGCACTCAGACTAACCGGGTATTTATTTGATACGTCAAAATTATTGAGGGAGTACAGTCATAATGTATCACTGTACAATAAAATATTTGGGATTGCATTGATGCCGGTCATTGTGGGATTGCTATATGCAGACCAATCAGTTCATGGTACTCTTATCTATACAGGTCTGATACTGGGTGCAGTTTTTTATCTTCTGCAGCTTATCAGGGGGTTGGAAATAATAGTCAGGAAAGAGTTTTCTGTTTTTTATTCGATTTTGTACCTTTGTGCCTTTGAAATTCTACCAGTTGTCATCATATACAAGCTTTTCGATACGTTTTTAATCTAACGGAAAAAGTCCTTAGTTGCAGTTTTCAACCAAATACTTATAAGCCTTGAAAATTAAAAAGATACTTGTATCGCAACCAAAGCCGGGGAATGATAAATCACCTTATCTTGAACTGGCTGAAAGAAATAATTTAAAAATTGATTTTCGACCATTTATCAATGTTGAAGGTATCCCGGCCAAAGAGTTCAGGCATAACCGGATTGATATCCTGGCGCATACTGCGGTTATTTTTACAAGCCGTACTGCTATAGACAATTATTTCAGAATAGCAGAAGAACTCAGGTTAACTATTCCGGATAGTATGAAGTATTTTTGCATTTCCGAATCTGTAGCACTTTACCTTCAGAAGTATATAGTTTACCGTAAGCGCAAGATTTTTTACGGAGCAAATGTCTTCAAGGATCTGGTCGAACAGGTAATTGTAAAGCATGCCGGCGAAAAGTTTCTTGTACCTCTTTCCGATATCCACAAGCCCGAGATACCCAGAATATTGGATAAGAACAAGATAAAGTTCACGAAAGCAATATTGTACAGGACTGTAAGCAGTGATTTATCCGACCTTTCAAATGTAAATTATGATATATTGGTTTTTTACAGTCCCTCGGGAATCAAATCGCTTTTTGAGAATTTTCCTGATTTTGAACAGAAAGATACGAAAATTGCATGTTTTGGACCCCATACGGCGAAAGCTGTAAAGAAAGCCGGACTGCGCCTGGATATCGAGGCTCCTTCCCCGGAGGCTCCTTCGATGACCATGGCTCTTGAAAATTACATAAAGGAATTCAATAAAAACGGTTCCGTCAAACAATAGGCTTAACCTTCACAGCCGGTCAGGCTAAAATATCAGGGTTAACAACGATAAGATCATTGTCAAACAAAAGCTCAATCTTCGCAGCCGGTCAGGCCGGTATTACGCGAACACGGCCCAAATGGCCTGTATCCCGGTAAGAACCTGTAATGGAGAAATTCCGAAAATCTGAGAGGCTTTGCAGCCGGAAAGCTATTGAAAAATTGTTTTCAACAGGAAAAGGGTTCTATCACTATCCCTTCCGGATTTTATGGACAGAATCCTCAATTGATGATTCTCATCCTGTGAGGATTGCAGTAAGTGTGCCGCGCAAGAGAATAAGGAAGGCAGTTGACCGCAACAGGATCAAAAGACTGATAAGGGAATCCTACAGGTTGAATAAAAATATTATCCGGCAAAGCCTGCTGAAGCATAACATGAAAATTGACATGATGGTTATTTACATATCAAATGATATCCTTGATTATAATACAATCAATGCAAACTTCAGGGAAATGCTCCGGAGATTTACTGAAAACATACTGAAAGATAAATAATCTGCCACTGCATCTGGTCAGGCACATTCCGAATCTGTTTTCCCGGTCGGCAACCGCACAATAAGATCACAGATAAGTTTTCCCGGTTGGCAACCGGCACAGTAAGATCACAGGTAAGTTTTCCCGGTCGGCAACCGCACAATAAGATCACAGGTAAGTTTTCCCGGTCTGCAACCGCACAATAAAATCACAGGTAATCCATTATATAATGGATCAAATACAGGCGATGAAGAAGCCAATTATGGTAATATTATCATATATAATGAACATGGTAAGGAATTCTTTTATTTATCTGCTTATCGGGCTGGTAAAATTTTACCAGTATGCAATATCTCCTCTCACCATGGCTTCCTGCAGGTATGATCCGACATGTTCCTCATATGCTATTGGTGCAGTTAAAAAATACGGACCACTCAGGGGAGGATGGCTTGCAGTCAAACGGATTGCCAGGTGTAATCCGTGGGGAGGGCATGGGCATGACCCGGTACCCTGATCAAATCGTTCCTGACCCGGCCGGCTGATTGGATGTCCATGCTGATTGCTGCTGTTACAGGTCTTTTTTTTATCGGGCGTTTCATGTAATTTTGCATTAAATCCTTTTTTATGGCAAAAGTAAGGGTAACAAAGCACTTTGATTTCGAAATGGCTCATGTGCTCTGGAATTATGATGGACCCTGCAGAAACCTGCACGGCCATTCATACCGCCTTTTCGTCACAGTTACCGGCTATCCGGTTAATGACAGGAAAAACCCAAAAGATGGAATGCTGATCGATTTCGGACAGCTTAAAAAGATAGTAGAAGAAACCATAATAAAGGATCTTGACCATGCATTAATGATCAGCCGTGAAGTTCCTGAAGAATATTACAGGAGTATGGATTCTATTATACAAAAACTTCATATTGTTGATTACCAGCCCACCTGTGAGAATATGATAGCTGATTTTGCTGTCAAAATCAGCGAAAAGCTTCCCCCGGGAATCGGGCTTTATTCACTCAGGTTGCATGAAACATCCACCTCCTATGCAGAATGGTTCGCATCGGATAATCAATAAAACCTACAAAATAAAATATGTTCCCCAATAAAAAACTTTTTCTTCTTGATGCGTATGCATTGATATACCGTTCCTTCTATGCTTTTATAAAGAATCCCCGGTACAATTCCAAAGGACTTAATACCTCGGCCATTTTTGGATTTATAAACACTCTTGATGCACTGCTTAAAACCGAGAAGCCATCACATGTCGCAGTTGTATTTGATCCCGACACACCTACTTTCCGGCACGAAATGTACAGCCAGTACAAGGCTCAAAGAGATAAGGCTCCTGAAGATATCCTGAAATCGGTACCCTGGATAAAGAAATTGCTGGGTGCCTACAATATTCCGGTTATTCAGGTTGCCGGTTATGAGGCAGATGATGTAATAGGAACACTTGCGGTTAAAGCAGGGAAACTTTCGTTCAGGGTTTTCATGATGACTCCCGACAAGGATTTCTGTCAGCTGGTTACTGATAATATACTGCTTTACAAACCTTCAAAGGGGGGAAACCTGGCAGAGGTGTGGGGACCGGAAGAGGTAAAAAGCCATTTCAATATTTCAGATCCCCTTCAGGTGATCGATGTCCTTGCCATGATGGGAGATGCTTCGGATAACATACCCGGAGTTCCCGGAGTGGGCGAGGTAACCGCTAAAAAAATCATATCCGTTTACGGAACGGTTGAAAATGTTCTTTCAAACGTAGATGAGTTCAAGGGAAAACTAAAGGAGAAAATCGAACAGTCGGCATCACTCCTGGAGCTTTCAAAGAAGCTTGTCACAATTCATATTGATGCTCCGGTTGAATTTGATGAGCAGCAACTTCTGCTTAAGGATCCGGATCCCGAAAAGATGAAGGATCTTCTCGATGAGCTTGAATTCCGGACTACTGCTCCAAGGCTTCTTGCCGGACTGGAAACCGGCGGGAAGGAAAAAGCCCCTGCTCCTGTGCAGGGTTCTCTATTTGATAACGAGGTTCAGGAAGCACCGGTGGTGCGAAATGATTTGCTTACCCTGGAGATGGTCGCCCATAATTATCATCTGGCAGATGATCGGCCTGGCCAGGAAAAGCTTGCCTCAATGCTTTCACTGCAAAAAGAATTCTGTTTCGATACCGAGACCGACAGCCTTGATCCGCATAGCGCACAACTTGTGGGTATTGCCTTTTCATTTTCGGCTCATGAGGCATGGTACGTTCCTGTTCCGGAAGAGAGGCAGGAAGCTGAATCAGTGATCGGCCTGTTCCGCTATGTACTTGAAAACAGCACTATTCGCAAGACAGGTCAGAATCTCAAGTTTGATTTGCTTGTGCTGTCATGTTATGGAATACATGTCAGGGGAGAGCTTTTTGACACCATGCTGGCCCATTATCTGCTGCAGCCTGAACTACGGCATAACCTTACATATCTTGCCGAAATATACCTTGGCTATTCCCCTGTTCCTATTGAGAATCTGATCGGCACCAAAGGAAAAAACCAGAAAAACATGAGATCGGTAGATTTAGAATCGATCAGGGAGTATGCCTGTGAGGATGCTGATGTTACCTGGCAGCTTAAGGAAATATTGGAAAAGGAGTTGGAGCAATCCGGTCTGGGATCATTGGCTTCAGATCTTGAGATGCCTCTCGTCCGGGTGCTGGCTGCGATGGAGGAGGCAGGAGTGGCAATTGACCCCGGTGTGCTGCAATCACTCTCCCTCGAGTTGGCTTCAGAATCAGCCGAAATTGAAAAAGAGGTATATGAGATGGCCGGAGCCACATTTAATCTGGCTTCACCAAAACAGCTTGGAGAGATCCTGTTTCAGCAGATGAGGATAATTGATAATGCCAGGAAGACCAAATCCAAACAGTTTTCCACAAGCGAGGAAGTTCTTGATAAGTTGAGGGACAAACATCCCATAATCTCTCTTATCCTTGAATACCGTGGATTAAAAAAACTGCTTTCAACATATGTAGATGCCCTTCCCAAATTGATAAACCGGCGAACCCGGCGTATCCATACATCATTTAACCAGGCTGTGACATCAACCGGCCGGTTGAGCTCTACCAATCCCAATTTACAAAATATACCCATCAGGGAAGAGCAGGGCAGGAAAATCCGGAAGGCTTTTGTACCTCGCAGCAATGATTATATATTGCTGGCAGCCGATTATTCCCAGATTGAACTAAGGCTGATAGCCCATATGAGCAGTGACAGTGATATGATCGCTGCTTTTAAGGATAATGAGGATATACATGCTGCCACAGCATCAAAAATATTTGCGGTCCCCAAAGACCAGGTTACCCGTGAAATGCGCGCAAAGGCGAAAACCGCCAATTTCGGCATCATTTACGGTATTTCCGCCTTCGGGTTATCACAGAGGCTGAATATTCCCAGAGAGGAGGCCAGGCAGCTTATTGAAGGATATTTCAGGTCATATCCGCGTGTTAAGGAGTATATGGACAGATGCATAAGAGATGCCCGCGAGCGCGGTTACGTGGAGACAATTTTCGGCCGTAAGAGGTTTCTTCCCGATATCAACTCCCGCAATGGAATGGTGCGCGGCAATGCTGAAAGAAATGCGATTAATGCCCCGATACAGGGTTCTGCAGCCGATATAATCAAAATGGCAATGATAAGTATCCATGAGCAGTTTGAACGGAGAAAACTCAAGTCCAAAATGATACTGCAGGTGCATGACGAGCTGGTATTTGATGTTTTCAAACCGGAGCTTCAGGTGGTGAGGGAGCTGGTTGTAGAAGCAATGCAATCGGTGGTATCCCTCTCAGTGCCTCTGATAGTAGACAGCGGGACCGGCAACAACTGGCTGGAAGCGCATTAGCCTTACAAACACCCGTGCTGTTCATGACCCGTCCTGCAATGCTCAGGATGCCCGAGATTAATATTACCTTCCTTTCTGTTGTTACTCAATTGGGCTTTGGTTCTCTTACACTTCGTGTTCCTGTTTCCACAATGATTTTATACTGTGGGCTCCGGTGCCCAGGCCATCCGGGAGTTTCCTGCCCTTAGCACTATTCCGGCCTGCAATACTCAGGATGCCCGATATTAATTGATAACCTTTACCGCGGCTCTCCGCCTGGACGGCAGGATGTTCATTGAAAACCAAATTGTTTTGATTAATTTTGCATAAGGGCACAATAAAATCTTGATTTTAAGGGTCGTGAACAGCATTCCGGATATGGCAACTTTCACAATCAAGTTCCGGCCGCGGGGAGGTCAGGTGCTCATCCGGAAAGTCATTGGAAGTATTTAACTGATATATGAGCAAAAG
>SLGC01000422.1 GCA_007123885.1 Bacteroidales bacterium
CATGAATTTCCCATCAATTGAAAATTCATCAGAGAGCAGGACATTGCATGGGTAATCGACCTTCAGGTCAATTTTTTTTATCCGAAAATACACACAGACGGATGAAAAAAATTGACTTCGTCGATTACACATGTTATACCTGAACGTTGGGTAATGCCAGTCTGATGTGTAATTCATGGGAAATCCTCATCGATTATATACAGATCAAAGAAAGGGTATGGCATGAGGATTCAACGGATTGAAAAGCATTTTATGATAATGGATTCAATCTTTGATGCACCTTACCGAAAGCCCGTTGTTTTTAGAATAGACATGCCTGTAGATTCCGGCATTATTGTAAAACAAGTTCCTGAACCATGCCGTGCCGTCATCATGGCTGGTTGATGTCCATGTATTTGAATTTCTTCCCATAAGTAAAAACAGTCCACTGGAGCTGCGATAACCGCCGGGAAGGATGGAGAAACCAATTTCGTTGGTTGCAATGGCATTGGGATCCAGCCAATGAGATGTCCCTGTTTTTTTAAGCTTCCCACCGGCATATTTTCCCCTGAGTCCAACCAGCGAAAGAGTTTCAGGTGATATCCCAAGAAATTCTTCAAGTTCCTGCCAGTCATTCTCCCCGGGTACGCGCCATCCATCCGGACACAGACCTCTTTCATCAACCACTGCATACCAGTTGTACAATTTTCCATAATCGGCATGAATCTTTTCATCATTGTTGTACCAGGCCCAGGAACCGGATATCAATGAACTCCAGATGTCATGATCTTTTGTATTCGGTATGATATCACCGTTGGCATATCTTCCTGTAATAAGGTTTCGGCTCATCCACTCCTGCCGGCCGGCCACAATGGTGAAATATTCATTCTTATCGGCATCAGCTACAATATCATTATAGGTTTTAAAAACATGCTCATCACCGTAAGATACTCCTGAACTACTTACTGCGTAGGCTCTTACATAGTAGGTAGTGGAAGGTGTGAGTCCACCGATGGCATGGCTGAATTTGTTTTCACCGGTTTCATCCAGGGTCTTTCCTGCATTCCTTGTTATTGTAGGGTCGTGCTTCTTGTCCCAGACCAGCCCTTTTCCGGTTATTTGCGCCTCCTGTCCATAGACAATTATGCCCCCTCCTGTTGCTGAATCGGTGGTTATACCTGTTATTTCTGCTGTGGCAATAATTACGGGAGTTTCATCTGGGGTGCAGCCTCCTGCCAGCAATAAAGCTGTAAGGAAGAAAGGCAGCAGAAGGTTTTTATTACACTGTAGAGTGCGGCGAAATAAAACTGCAGAATATTTCCGTGACGGGAATTTGCTTTTCATTATTGCAGCGATTGTTTGACTATTCTACCACTGTATTTAACATTACCCGTTTAAATTTGTTGAATATTCAAGTAAAAATTAGATGAAGCGAATGATTTTATTAAATTTGCAATCAGATGAACGAGACATGGCTATAATGTAACCTCACTATGACTGTGGTTATAAAATGGTGAGTTCCACCTGAAACAGATAAATTTGAAACAGATGCAAACAGGAATATCAAACAGCATTTCAGTCTTATTTTTCTTTTTCTTCTTTTTTGGGCTTCCGGAAAAGGGACTGTAGATTGCTGTTCATAACTTAAATGCATGAAGTCCCGGAAATCCGGGACTTTTTTTTAATTAAAATACTATGAAAAAAACAGGTAATGATCAACGACATCCACGTGTTGCCATACAGGGTGGATATGGAGCCTTTCATGAAATAGCAGCCAGAAAGTATTTTCAGGATTCAGAACTTGAAATTGTGCCCTGCGATACTTTTATCGACCTTTTTGAATCCATAGCTTCAGGTAAGGCCGATTCTGCCGTGGTTGCCATAGAAAATTCAGTTGCCGGTTCGCTGATCCCAAATTATGCCCTTCTCAGCCAGTCAGAACTGAAAATCACAGGGGAGGTATACCTTCGTATTGTACAGAATCTTGTTGCACTTCCCGGCCAAAAGCTTGAAGATCTCAGGGAGATACATTCCCATCCTATGGCTATATTGCAATGCCAGGGTTTCCTGGAGCCTCTTAGAAGCCGTGGCGTAAAGGTCTTCGAGTCGGTCGATACTGCACTGAGCGCCAAATGGATAAGGGAGAAGGGGTTGAAAGGTGTTGCCGCCCTTGCCAGTGACCTTGCTGCCGATATGTATGGCCTTGAAGTTATTGCTGAGAGTGTTGAAAGTAACAAGCGTAATTTTACCCGTTTTCTGATTGTTGAACCTGAAACGGGAAAAGGAATGACGGCCCCGGCTGAAGATAATAAGGCATCCATTTGTTTTACTCTTCCTCATAAGGTTGGAAGCCTTTCCCAGATTCTCTCCGTCCTTGCCTATTACAGGATCAATCTTTCCAAGATCCAGTCATTGCCTGTTGTCGGCAAGGAATGGGAATATTTTTTCTATCTTGACGTTCTGTATGATGACAGGTCAATGTATAAAAAGGCACTGTCAGCTATTGAACCTTTGATCGACCAGCTTCAGATACTGGGAGAATACAGGTGCGGTCGTCCGTGAGCTTAAGTTGAAATATAATTTAACCATTTAGTATTTATATATTTAGTATATACCCGAAATAAAAAAATATGAAAAAAATCATATTTTTTTAATGGAAACATTTAATCTTAATTTTTTTTATATACATTTGTACCGAATTTATACCATGAACGTATGCGAACCC
>SLGC01000158.1 GCA_007123885.1 Bacteroidales bacterium
ATGAAAAGTTGGATATCGAAGATAGGATAGAGCTCATCATGCATGAGGGAGGGCATAGTGTTGCGGTGGAAGAGGGGCTGGCATTTTTCAGGAAGTGGTTATAAAGGCAGGTTCAAAATATACCATTCAGATATTCTTTATAAAAATTAAGCTAACATTGCAAGTTCAGCTGTTTCTATTGTAATAACTCTGCATTCGTTCATATTTAAGCTAAAGATGGGCCTAAACCGGAAAATAGAAAAAATCTTGTTCAGCCGCGTGCAGGAAGGCGAAGAAGATTCTTTCGAGATCCTTTTTAACCATTATTTTCCAAGATTATGCTCTTATGCATCTATATTCGTTAAGTGTCCGGATGTAGCCGAAGAAATCGTCCAGGAAACCTTCATTAATATATGGGAAAAACGCCTGTCAATATCAGTTAAAACATCCTTTAAAGCCTATATATACAGATGCATCCATAATAATTGCATCAATTATTTACATAATCAGAAGTATCTGACAAGGAACAATGAATCTGTCAGATCTGAGATATTGAAGCAAACCGAATTGAATATCCAAAATCGGAATACTGAAATACTCGATAAGATGGTTTCCGATGAATTCAATGCTGAATTTTCCAAAGCTTTTGAATCTCTCCCACAGCAATGTCAGGAAGTTTTCCGGTTATGCCGGTATGAGAAATTAAGTTATCTGGAAGCAGGTGAAAAATTGGGGGTTTCGGTAAATACCATTAAAACCCAGATGAAGAGAGCTATCGCAAAGCTCAAGGAATGCCTGGAACAAAATTTCACCTGATGATCAACCGCTACATAAATCCTTCCTGAATAATTTGTCTTTCACTGTCACCCTGAAGATATTTTTTTTTGTCATATTAATTACGAACTCATTTTTATCATGAAGAAGCTTTTTGACATTGACGATTCTGTTGAGAATCTGATCATCGGTTTTCTGAACGGAAAACTTTCCGCTGAAGAAACAGATAAACTTAACAACTGGATTGAAGAAGCTCCCGATAACCGGGATCTGTTTGGTATTTACCAGGAAGTATGGCTTGCCAGTTCAACTTTTTCACCAAATGATCAGTTCAATTCCTCAGAGGCCTGGAAAAAGATCAACCATAGGATGAAGAAGCCTCTTTCATACAGGCAGGCTTATGAGGTACGCCTAAAATCCAGAAGAAAGTTCATCAGGTTTGCAAGGATAGCGGCAATATTCGTTGCGGTTATTACAATCAGTGCTCTTGCATCATTTTTAATCTTTTCAAGCAAGTTTGACATTTATAACGACACCCTGAGTGAGATCAGCGTACCACAGGGATCAAGATCAAAAGTTTTATTACCTGACAACAGTACCGTATGGTTGAATGCCGGAAGCAAGATTTCATATCACAATAATTTTAACAGGAAAGAGAGAATTGTGATGCTCGAAGGGGAGGGATATTTTGATGTAGTCAGCAATCCCCAAAAGCCATTTATTGTCCGGACATCCCATTTAAATGTAAGGGCCCCTGGAACGATTTTCAATGTGAAGGCATATCCTGAGGAGGATGCCGTGTCAACAACCCTTATTGAAGGTGTTGTCACAATCGAAATTCCTGGAATAAATGATAAACCATTATTGTATAATCTGGAACCGAAGCAAAATATCACCTATAATATTTCTGATAAAAGTGTAAGTAATGAACAAATTGCCGAGACCATTGAGGATGACTATGAGTATGATGAGAAAATCATTACGATTGAAAAACCTGCTAAACCTATCCCAAATTTGCTTGTGAGAAATAATATAAGACCTGAAATATACACATCATGGAAAGATGAGGAATGGATCATTGAAGGAGAAACTCTGTCTGATTTTGCCATAATGCTGGAAAGAAGGTTTAATACCAGGATAAATATCAATACAGATGAACTTAAACGGTACAGGTTTACCGGGATAATTATGAATGAAACCCTTGAGCAAGTCCTTGATATTCTCGGCCTTACTACACCTCTCAAATTTACGGTCGGTAAAGGGGTTGTTGACTGGGAAATTGATCATGAACGAAAAGAGGAATTTGATCAGTTGCTGTATTAACAAAGAATCTAATGTATATACTCGCTTAAATCATATTATTAACTTAAACCTAAAAGACAAATGAAAAAACCGCCTGAAAAAATCTACAAAAAAACCGGGGTGTAAACCCCGGCTAATTAAATCTGCTGATATTCCGTGCCGGGAATATCAACAATTTGTTAATTAATTAAAGCCTTGTAAAATTATGAAAAAAAACCTTCCCGATGCCATTTTTATTAAAAAATGGCAAAAAACCTTATTGATCATGAAAAATTCATTATTGATTTTTTTGATAACTATTGTCCAGGTGTCGGCATCAGTAACTATGCATGGTCAAAATCTGACCCTGATGTCAGAAAACCAGACAGTACGTGAAGTTTTCAAACAAATTGAAAACACGACAAACTACCGCTTCTTTTATAATGAAGAATTCCGTGACCTTTCCAGATCATTTTCTTTTGAAATGCGGGATTATAAGATAGATGAAGTTTTGGATGTAATGCTGGCTAATTCAGCTGTTACATACAAGATCCTTGAAAATGATGTGATTGTAATAACTCCACACAGTTCAAACGTGCAACAACATACCGTGACGGGGGTAGTAACTGATGGAAACACTAATGAACC
>SLGC01000389.1 GCA_007123885.1 Bacteroidales bacterium
TCTTCAACATCTTTCTTTACTTGAAATGGAAGTATATATTAAGCAGACCCGTGATTTACAAAGGGTAAAGGAGATCCGGCTGCATGAAACATTTACATCTATTCCCTTTAATCCGGTAAAATTTGCAGTTGCGTTATTCATTTCTGAGATCCTTTATAAAGTCTTGCGGGAAGAGGAATCCAATCCTGCACTATTCTCATATCTTTTGAATGCAATAAAATTATTCGATCTTACAGATAAGGGGTATGCCAATTTTCACCTTATTTTCCTTTTGAACCTGACACGACATCTCGGATTCTACCCCAACAATAATTATTCCGATTCTGAGGAATTCTTTGATATTGAAAATGCCAGGTTCACTTCCGACCCCACCCTCCATCCAAACTATTTAAGCCCCCCCGGAAGCCGGTTCCTGTCCGCCCTGATGCATTGTTCCTTTGATAATATGGACAAGGTCCGGCTTAATTCTACAGATAGAAACATGTTGTTGAAAGGTTTACTGGATTATTATAATTATCATATGCCCGGTATGGGAAAAATAAAATCATTTTCAGTCCTTAAGGATATTTTTGGATAAAGCCTATTAAGTACTGTGAATAGAAGTTCAATTCGGGGTAGATGACCTGAGGGAAAATTAAAAAAAATACATCATCTTTGTTACGACTGAGGGATGTACAAATATTCGGACGGGATTAAATAAATATAAACTGCATGCAGGATAAAAAAGATCTTATTACGGAAGAGCAGAAAAAAATTGCAAAGTATGCCAAGGTGTTGAGTCACCCTGTAAGATTGTACATAATTGATCTTCTTAGAAAACAAACCTGTTGTTATAGTGGTGATCTGGCACAGGAGTTGCCTGTTGCGAAGTCAACCCTCTCTCAACATCTCAAAGAACTTAAAAAAGCCGGACTGATACAGGGTGAGATCAACCCGCCCAGGATAAAATATTGTCTCAACCGACAAACATGGGATGAGGCTAAATACCTTCTGAGATCTTTTTTAAACTCCTGAAAAGAATCCATACTAACAGGGTGAATCCGGCCCGGCCGGAAACCATTGCTCCATTGGATTTGGTTTTGAAATTTTTGATAATTCTAATTTTATATTAAATGTTATGCAAAGATCCATTATTTTTCTGATCACAATTATTTTAGTTCAACTTTTGGGAGGCTGTTCCCACGAAAGGGAGTTAAATGAAGCCGATTTCCGGTTTGACGGACCTCTTGGTTCTGAAGGTGCTGAAATTGAAAAGATAGAAACTAATCTTTTCAGGGTAAGGCTCAGCCATGCCCCAAACCAGCCTGAGTGGAATAATAAACTTCAATTCGAGATCACACAAAATGCCAGAGGCAATGATCTTGTCCTTATAGTTGAGGGCCCTCCCCGTTATGCCATGAATGAATATTTTTATTCATGGTCTTATGATATGGAAAACTGGAACCCCGTGCATTGGAACGCCGGCTTCAGAATAAGCCCTGAGCTTGATACGCTTGTTTTTCCCGTGTTTGAGGAGGACAGGGTATATGTCGGTCACCAGGTCCCGATCTCTTACGAGCAGATTGAAGAATTCATCTCTTCAATAGAACCCTCCCGGTATGTAAATGTCGATACCCTTGGCAAATCCCTTGGGGGGCGCAATCTGTACCGGATCACGATCACAGATCACGATAGCAATATCCCGCCTGTAAACAGGTGGGCTCATTACTATTCAAATTCTCATCCCGGCGAACATAATGCTCAGTGGAGGATGATCGGCAAGATCGAGTGGCTGTTGAGTGATGAAGGAAGTGATTTCAGGAGCAGATCAATAAACCATTTTGTGATGATGATGAGTCCTGATGCTCCTGCTAAAGGCTGGTACAGAGTCAATGCCCAGGGGGTGGATATGAACAGGAGTTATTCACCTGATGGTGCCGACAAGGATGATCAGGCTCATGAACCCTATATTTTTCAACGTGACCTGGAGAATTTAATGGAATCGGATTCGCCACCAAATACAGTTTGGGGACACCACACCTGGGGAGGAATTGTGGAACCCCTGTTGTATTATGTTCAGGATGAAAGACTGGGACCATGGACCGAATGGAGGGATATCCTGCTTGAAATGGATACTGATAATCTTATTAAACCGCTTGCCCGGCGGGAATCAAGACCCGGCTATGGAGCAACCAGCTGGGAAGCCGGACCACATGAGCAGTTTGGTATTACGACTATTCTTTGCGAAGGCGCCGGCGCTATTTATACAAAGGAAGAAAATAAAGAGTCAGGCCGGCTGCTTATAAGATCTCTTGCGGATTATTATAAAGGTACAAGGCAGTAATTTCCGAAATAATATCTGCCAGACCCGGCTCTCCAAACCCTGGTGAATCTTTGAGTAAAAGATATTATGGTATTCTTGCCGATACAACCGATACATGGTATCCAATGCCATTCCATAAATTATATGTTCTCCCTCATCCCGGAAAGCCGCAATAAGATCTCTTGAACCTGGGAAGGATCACTTTCTATCACCGCTGGCACATAACCCTCATTGCCGGAGAAAAGCTGGCGGATTTTCAATTAACTTCCCTCAACTTTTGGTGATTGGGAAAACATTTCATAATATTGTTCGTGTGTCTACGAACAACGATTAAAACAACCTGTTATGGAAAAAAGAA
>SLGC01000287.1 GCA_007123885.1 Bacteroidales bacterium
AAGATCAGCAAAGTTTCATGTTATATCCAATTAAAGATCTGCCGGATTTTCTGGAGAAAAATATTATTCCGGGCAATCTGGCAGAAAAATCCCTGGTACTGCAGAAACTCCTCTCCATGGGGGACAGGAAGATCATTGATCAGGATGTGAACGGAAATTATCATTTTAATTCCGGCTTAAGGAATGTCAGGGTTCTTGAAGAGGCTTTGAAAAAACTGCCCACTGAAATCGATGATGAACTTCTCAGGACAGAACATAAGCTGATTTGTGAAATTTATGAATCTGTTTTTCTGCATCGCTATTTTACGGGCCGTTCCTGCTCATTTTATAAATACGAAGGTATCGGGTCCATTTACTGGCACATGGTATCCAGGTTATTGCTGACTTTGGGTGAAAATATTCTGAAATTCGCTTCCACAGGCGGTGAAAAGATTGATTTATCCGATCTGACAGAATACTACTACAAAATTAAATCCGGCATCGGGACAGACAAGACACCGGGGGAATATGGTGCCTTCCCCACCGATCCCTATTCACATACACCCCTTATGACGGGGGCTCAGCAACCCGGATTGACGGGACAGGTGAAGGAGGATATTCTGAGCCGTTTTAATGAACTGGGGTTGATAATTGAAAATGGAGAAATAAAGATATTACCCGCACTGTTCCTTGCGGGTAATCACTTCAGTGAAGGTTGCAGGGAGATAAGCTTTACCTTTTGTGGCACTCCTTTTATGTATATAAAGGGAGGGAAGAGTTCCATAACTGTATACTGGAAGACCAGGGATTCAAGGCCCGTGGAGTTTTTTTCACACTCAATTCCCGCATACATTTCGGATCATATTTTCCAACGTAGTGGAAAAATACTACAAATAATTGTACGGCTGTAATTTTCCGGAAAACTTTCCTTTCCATTATTCGTTCCGGAGTATGTCGACGGGATTAAGCCTGGCGGCGCGGAAGGACTGAAGGCCCACCGTTAACAGCGCAATTATGTATGTTATTGCTGTTGCAGCCAGGAATGTGAAGATTCCGGGTTCGATACGGTAGGCGAAATTATCCAGCCACCCGGACATTAATAGCCAGGCGGCGGGCCAGGCTATTACAGAAGCAATAATTACCAGCATGTTTACCTCTTTGGATAACAGCAATATGATTGATACGGGAGAGGCTCCCACGGCTTTCCGTATCCCGATCTCTTTTGTTCTCTTTTCGGTGTTGAATGATGCCATGCCCAGCAATCCCAGTGAAGCAATAAAAACGGCCAAAAGGGCGAATATTTCAAATATGTTCCTGGTGCGGATCTCCTGGGTATATAAATGCATGAGGTCCTCATCGAGAAAAGACCACACAAAAGGGGCATCGCCGGCAAATTCAGCCCACTGGGATTCTATATGTTCCAGGGCAGAAGGTATTTCATTCCCATCCAGGCGGATTGCCATAAGCCAGGCAGGACTGTCAAGTTTCCATAATATCATAGGCCTTATATCCCGGTGCAGCGATTCGAAGTTGGCATCTTCAAGAACACCTATCACCGGGCTCACGAGATTCATGTGCGGGAAAGCAATGGCCTCGGAGGTTGGTTGTTCAAGTCCCATAACACGGGCCAGCGATTTGTTTATTATGACAGCCCCGGTATCGGTGCCGTAATCGGGGGAAAAGAACCTACCTTCTGACAGTTGAATGCCCATTGTTTCAAGATAATGCTCATCAGCCCATATTACCAGGGTCTGGGCAATATTCTCAGGGGAGTCTCCATATCTATGAGTGGATGTGCCGGAGAACTCATAACCGGGTAAAGCAGAGCAATAACTCGCGTTAAAGATGCCTTCGTGCATGAGCAACTCATCCCTGAATGTAGTTTGCCGGTCACCCAGTATGTGGGTCCGTTTGAGAACAAGCAGTTCCTCTTTGGCATAGCCCGGGTCTTTGAAATGGATGTACCGGAGCTGCCCGGATACAATGAATGTCGCTGCGAAAAGTGAGATGGTGATTGCGAACTGCGAAATGACCAGGACCTTTCTGAAACCACTGCTGCGGTCACCGGTCCCGGTATCCCCTTTAAGGACACTGACAGGCTTGAAAGACGAGAGGAAAAAAGCCGGGTAACTGCCGGCAAGGACTCCTGTTGCAAGGCTGAAAAGTATCAGTCCGGGAACAATGTACCAATCCGACAGGTAGTTTAATTCAAATGACTTATAGGTTAATTCATTGAAAAAGGGCAGTGTCAGTTCCAGAAGGGTGATTGCCAGCACCATTGCAATGAAGCTGACCAGTACCGACTCAACAAGAAATTGTTTTATAAGGGTACCTTTGCTGCTGCCAAGCGTTTTCCTTACTCCTATCTCTTTCGCCCTGGCAGAGAAACGGGCTGTTGACAGGTTCATAAAATTTATGCAGGCGATGATCAGTATGAAAATGGCAATGATGGAAAAGAAATATACCGTTGTTATACTCCCTCCTTCATTCAACTGGTTGTCAACTTCTGAATAAAGATGAATATCTTCAATATTCTCGGTAAAGAACCTGTACACCCCGCCGTCTGCCTCGAATACCTGAATATCTATACCCATTGCCGTTTCAACCTCCGGTCCGACATATTTATACACAAGTTCCTGGAGCCTCTCTGCGAAGGCATCCCTGTC
>SLGC01000318.1 GCA_007123885.1 Bacteroidales bacterium
CCTTCTCTTACCCTTTCGGGGAATAAAACGATGTTCATTAAGCGGGAAGAACAGGTAAACACGCTGATATCCGCTTTTATCAAGGATTTCATATATGAAACCGGATTAAACAAAACCCTGAGAATGGAACCTGCATCGGAAATATTTGTTTCCGATGTTTCACACCGCTTTGTCGGACCGGGTGAGCTTGAGATACCAGGTACCATACAGAAGTGGACAGACAAGCTATACGTTACTGAAAACCGGTTTGTCCCCATCCTTGAGATTAATGAGGATAACGATAACAGCAGATTCACTGTAGATATCCTGGTTGAAAACCGTGAAGAGCCTTTGAAGGAGCCTGTGAGCCTTAAGGATATCATGACCTTGCCGGAATACAGGGACCGAAAAATTGATATTCTTTGCACCCTCGACCTGCTTGCATCATCCTTCCCGGCGCTTGAAACGGTCATTGCAACTTCCGGCGATAAAATGCCATCCTTTACATCTGACGAATTCGCCGGACTAATGTTTAAAATAATCCCTGTGATAAAAAATTACGGGATAAAGGTAATATTGCCCAAAGCACTCAAAAACCTGGTCCGCCCGAAAATTTCCATGTCGCTGTCCTCATCCGCGTCAGCGGTAAAATCGTTCCTCGACCTTGAGAAGATACTGGAATTCCAATGGAAAATTGCCCTGGGCGATATCCTGATCGATAATGAGGAGTTTCGTGGACTGGTCAGCGGTTTGTCGGGCATAGTAAAACTGAAGGAACAATATGTTTACCTGAACCAGGCGGATCTTAAAGAGTTGATGGAGAGCGCTTCCATGCAGGAAAGGTTAAACCGGAACCAATTGCTTCAGGCCGCAGTGGCAGGTGAGTATAATGGGGCCAGGATCAGCATAGACGGGCCCACCAGGGAGCTGATCGATTCAATGCTGAAGGTAACTGATATTGAATTACCAGCAGGATTGAATGCCGCCCTCAGGCCATACCAGAAACGGGGATACGACTGGCTTGTCAAGAATTCACATATCGGGTTCGGCAGCATTATTGCCGACGATATGGGACTGGGAAAGACCCTCCAGGTAATTGCAACCATCCTGAAGCTTAAAAACGAAGGAGAACTCGATTCGCGCAAGGCGCTGGTGATTGTACCCACCACCCTTATCACTAACTGGCAAAAGGAGTTTGACAAGTTTGCACCCTCAATCAGATATTCGGTGTATCACGGACCCGTCAGGGAACTGGATATGGGAACCGATGTGATCATTACCAGCTATGGCATCGCGCGTAGTGACAACGAACTGCTGGGTAAACAGAAATGGAAGCTGGTGGTTATTGATGAGGCCCAGAACATTAAAAATCCCGGTACCGCACAGACCAAAGCAATCAAGAAATTGAAGTCAGATATCAGGATCGCAATGAGCGGCACGCCGGTTGAGAACAGGCTGACTGAATACTGGAGCATATTCGATTTTACCAACAAAGGCTATCTGAGCAATCTGAAACATTTTACCAATGAATATGCCATCCCGATAGAGGTCTCACGGCACAGGGAAAAACTGAGCCGCTTCCTGCAGATCACCGGGCCTTTCATCTTGCGCAGGCTGAAAACCGATAAATCGGTTATAAGCGACCTCCCTGAAAAGATTGAGAACGATTATTTTGCATCACTTACCAGAGAGCAGGCGGCAATATACCAGAATGTACTTGAGAATGTGATGACTCAGATAGAAAATGTCGATTCCAGGGATGAAGGGGCGAATATTCAACGGAAAGGACTGGTCCTTAAGCTTATAATGGCTCTCAAGCAAATATGCAACCATCCCTCTCAGTATCTTAAAAAGGAGAGCGCTTCACCTGATCTGTCAGGAAAAGCCGGCCTTTTCATCGACATTGCCAGGAACATTGCAGAGAGCAGTGAAAAAGTCCTTGTCTTCACCCAGTTCAGGGAGATGGGGGAATTGCTTCGGCGAATGATCAAGGAGCAACTGGATATCGACAGTATGTTCCTGCATGGCGGCACTTCCAGGAAACAACGTGACCAAATGGTGGAACGGTTCCAGAACGATCCTCATGAAAAGGTGTTTCTGCTTTCAATAAAGGCAGGGGGCACCGGTTTGAACCTGACGGCAGCCGGTCATGTTATCCATTACGATCTGTGGTGGAACCCGGCGGTGGAGACACAGGCAACGGACAGGGCTTACCGCATAGGCCAGAAAAATAACGTGATGGTATACCGGCTGATCACACGCGGGACATTCGAAGAAAAGATCAATGCGATGCTGGCCGGCAAGAAGGATCTGGCAAACCTTACCGTGACTGCCGGGGAGAAATGGATCGGGGAATTGTCAGGCAGCGAACTGAGGCAACTTTTTACTCTTTAACCTGTTAATTTTCCTGGATTAACGAAGGGGATTCCAGTATATGACACAAATCCTGGCGGCAATGAGCAGCGAGGTAAGTAATATAAGCGGAGTAAAAAGGATCTAACGGAGCACCACCCGGGTAATGATCTTCTCACCCGCGCGTTCGTTAAGGACATCAATGATGCGGGTTTTCATGTAGGATAGCTCGTTGCGGAGCACCGGCGATTTGAGATGTACGTAAAATACTCCATTCCTGATGTAGACCTTGTCGGTCTGCTTTGCGATAACGGGACCGACTACCACCGGCCATGAATTTATGATCTTTGCTTCACCAAGCCTGCGGCCGATTTTCAACTGGTTGATGTATTCGGATATCACCTCCGATATTTTTTGAGTATTGCTTCTTCTCATAGTTCAAAAATTGAATATTCAATGCCGGTTTCACTTATAATATTTTGTAATCTTTCACTAGAGGTATCGGTTATAAATATCTGACCGAATTTTTTATCTGAAACCAGCTTGATAATCTGCTCAACCCTGTTGCCGTCAAGCTTGTCAAAAATATCATCCAGCAGAAGGATCGGATGAAACCCGTTGATATTCCGGATAAATTCAAATTGTGACAGTTTCAGCGCAATCAGATAGGTTTTCTGCTGGCCCTGCGATCCGCTTTTCTTTATAGGGTGGTTTCCCAGGCTCAGTAAAAGTTCATCCTTATGAATGCCGCAGGTACTATATTGAAGGATTCTGTCTTTTTCAACCGATCTTTCGAGAAGATCCCTGAAATCTTCGCCTTCAAGCTGTGATTCATAAACCAGTCCGACATCTTCCCTGCCAAGGGAAACGAATTCCTGGTAACGCCTGAATACCGGCAAGATCTTTTCAATAAACATCATGCGACTGCGGTATATACGCTCGCCGGGAGCTATCATCTGCTCAGTCCATACATCAAGTGCATCCTGTTCAAATTTTCTCTTTTTGGCAAAATCCTTCAGCAGTATATTCCTCTGAACAAGCGCATGGTTATAGGTTATCATATCCTCAAGATATTGCTTGTCAAACTGGGAAATCACCCCGTTCATGAATCTTCTTCTTTCATCACTACCTCCTGTAATCAGGACGTTGTCACCCGGGGAAACCATAACTACAGGAATAAAGCCAATATGATCGCTCAGTTTCTGATAATCCTTTTTGTTCCTTCTGAACTGCTTTTTGGAATTTCGCTTTACCCCACAATGGATCTTTTCTTCCTGATCATTGCGGGAATAGCTGCCCTGTATCACGAAAAAATCCTGTTCATATCTTATATTTTGTGAATCAACCGAATTGAAAAAACTTTTGCAAAGGGACAAATAATGAATTGCATCCAGCAGGTTGGTTTTCCCCACCCCGTTGTTTCCCACGAAGCAGTTGATCTTTGGAGTGAATTTGAATTCAAGCTGATCGAAATTTTTGAAATTAA
Organism: Bacteroidales bacterium; assembly: GCA_007123885.1. Lineage (GTDB taxonomy): Bacteria > Bacteroidota > Bacteroidia > Bacteroidales > PUMT01 > PXAP01. Next base: position 3,818 of record SLGC01000318.1, read on the forward strand.
CCAGTGAAATGGCATTCAAATGCATACTGAAAATTTTTTTATCCTGTTTATTTATAATAAATAACGATTTGTAAAGTTAGAAAATGCAGGGTATTATTTGTGTGAGCCGGATATTATTTATTAATATAATGCATGGAAATTATACCAACCTTTACATGCATTGCTATTGGCCGGCAGGAACATTTTGAAGGTAAAAATTTTAAAATAATTTTAAAAGGATTACATTTGCCGGAAATTAAGTACCCGGCAAAATAACTTTACTGTCTGCTATTTCCAAAAGAGATTGTAGTTTATTAACATATAATATGGCAAAAAAGAAAAATACAGGTACAAAAGAACCGATCGAAGGAGTTGAAAATCTTCTGGGCAAGACCGAACGTTATATTGAAGAAAATCAAAAAAGCCTTACTATTATTGTTGTTGCAATAATGGTAGTTGTTCTGGGTTATCTGGGTTACAGAAATCTTTATGTTGCACCGATGGAGGCAGAAGCCAGAGGGCAGATTTACGTCGCAGAAAGATATTTCGAACGTGATTCGTTTCACCTTGCCCTTTACGGGGATGGCAATTATCTTGGTTTTATCGATATTATTGATGAATATGGAGTAACCAAAACAGCCAACCTGGCTAATTACTATGCCGGAATTTCATATTTGAGACTCGGTGAATTCGAGAATGCCATTGATCATCTGACCCGTTTTGACTCCAGGGACCGGCTTGCCTCATCCATTGCCTTCGGGGCTATTGGCGATGCCTATGTTGAACTTGGTGAACTTGAAAAAGGGGTATCCTATTATACCCGGGCGGCAAGAAGACGGTCTGACGAATTCACCTCCCCGCTTTACTGGATGAAGGCAGGCAATGTATATGAAACCCTTGGTAAATATTCCAGGGCTCTGGAAGCCTATGAGCAGATCAGGGAAAATTATCCGGAAAGTACCGAAGGCCGGCAGGTGGAAAAATACATTGCCAGGATCGAGATGAGAATGAATAACTGACACCTCTCTTAAAATTCAAATACTTATGGGAACCGGGTTAAGATCCATCTCTGATTATCAGCCTGGAGAGATACCTTCTGCCAGTGATATGCATTTTGGCATAGTTGTTTCCGAATGGAACAGCGAAATAACCGGATCACTGCTTGATGCAGCCGTTGAGACACTTCTTCTGAAAGGGGCGAAAAAAGAGAATATCCTGGTAAAATATGTTCCCGGCAGCTTTGAGCTTACCCTGGGCGGGCAACTTATGGCAGAAAACACCGATCTGGATGCCATAATCTGCCTGGGATGCGTGATCCAGGGAGAAACCCGGCATTTTGACTTTGTTTGCCAGGGAGTTACCTATGGTATCACCGATCTGAACATGAATTATAACAAACCTTTTGTTTTCGGCGTGCTGACCACCGGTAATATTGAACAGGCAAGGGAGAGGGCCGGAGGCAAACATGGCAACAAGGGCGAGGAAGCTGCAATTACCGCAATCAAAATGGTTGATCTCCAAAGAAACCTGGAAAAAGGATTACAATAATAATCTACATCATTCCCGGAAGGGAGCTTACTGGATCACCTGAGGCGCAGCCTTCTTACAAAGCCTGGATCCGGGGCAGTCAATGCTGTGCTGCCGGCACCACTCCGGCCTTGTCGCCGGGCATTGACCGGTGTATTTATCCACTGCCGGTAAGATCATGCTTCTGTTTTCCGGCCTTTAATTTCTGCATGAAAAACAGCATTTCCAGAAACAGTGACAGGTCAGGGCAATGAAATATTCAAAATTTTGCTGCTATTTAGATCCAAACTAATCAAGAGTTGGAAAAAATAATTATTTTTGCATCCCGGATCATAGCTATTTGTGTTGTATAACACAAATTACTCACCAAAAACAAATTGAAAATATGACCGGGAAAGCATTTAACCCCTCATCACCTGCAGGTGATCACAATCAACCCATTCAGCTCATCTTAAAGGACGGAATAACTTTCAGCGGACAATCATTTGGTTACCGCGAAAGTGTTTCTGGTGAAGTAGTCTTTAATACAGCCATGTCCGGTTACCCGGAAAGTCTTACGGATCCTTCCTATCAGGGACAAATACTGGTGTTGACATATCCTCTCATAGGAAATTATGGAGTTCCGCCAATGAATGAGGAAGACGGACTGAAAGTTTTTTTTGAATCTGAAGATATCCATATAAAAGGACTTGTAATATCCGAATATTCCAAAGAAACCAGTCACTGGAACTCATGGAAAACTTTATCCAGGTGGCTCATAGAAAACAAAGTGCCGGCTGTTTCGGGAGTCGATACAAGAGCTCTTACCAGGCACCTCAGGGAAAAGGGTGTTATGCCCGGAAAGCTTATCTTCGACAATATCGATATTGATTTTGTCGACCCCGACGAGATAAACACGGTTGAAAAGGTCAGCACCAAAGAGGTAAAAACCTACGGCAAGGGCAAATACAAGATTGTCCTGGTTGATCTTGGTGTAAAACAGAACATCATCAGAAGACTGATAGCAAGGGGAGCCACTGTGATCAGGGTACCCTGGAACTACAACTACCTTGACATGGATTATGACGGACTGTTTATCAGCAATGGTCCGGGAAACCCTGAAATTCTCACTCCCACGATCGAATACCTGGCAGCTGCATTAAAGAAGGAAAAGCCCGTCTTCGGAATTTGTATGGGAAATCAGATCATGGCTCTTGCCGCCGGAGGGAAAATACACAAGCTGCCCTACGGCCATCGCAGTCACAATCAGCCGGTGATAATGAAAAATACAAACAGGTGCTTCATAACATCACAGAACCATGGCTATGTTACAGACATATCTTCATTGCAGGATGAATGGGAAGATCTGTTTGTGAACCTTAATGACAACACCAATGAGGGTATCCGCCACAGAAAAAAACCCTTCTTTGCCACCCAGTTTCATCCTGAAGCATCCAGCGGACCAACAGATACGGATTTTCTTTTTGATGATTTCATCGAAAGCATAAGAAAAATCAAAAAATAACCCTCAAAATCAGCTCAATAAAAGGTCAGGAGAATTAAATTAAAAATAACTGCTCAATCAATGAAGATCAACGACAAAATAAAAAAGGTTCTTGTAATTGGTTCCGGAGCCCTTAAAATAGGAGAAGCCGGTGAGTTCGATTACTCAGGATCACAGGCTTTGAAAGCACTTAAGGAGGAGGGTATAAACACCGTTCTGATAAACCCGAATATTGCGACTGTACAGACATCGGAAGGAATTGCCGACAAGATCTACTTTCTTCCGGTAACACCTTTCTTTGTAGAGAAAGTAATCAAAAAGGAAAAGCCACAGGGAATCCTTCTTTCATTCGGTGGACAAACTGCCCTGAATTGCGGGGTTGAACTTTTTAAATCAGGAGTTCTGAAGAAGCAGAAGGTAAAAGTGCTTGGCACACCGGTAGAATCAATCATGAATACCGAAGACCGGGAGCTGTTCGTAAATAAACTTAATGAGATTGATGTCAAATCAATAAGCAGCACTGCGGTAACTACTCTTAAGGATGCGAAAAAAGCTGCGGACAAGCTTGGATACCCCATTATTATCAGGGCAGGTTATGCACTGGGGGGACAGGGAAGCGGTTTTTGCAACAATCCTGATGAACTGGAAAATCTTGCTGTGAGAGCTTTTGCCCATTCTCCCCAGATACTTGTTGAAAAATCACTGAAAGGCTGGAAAGAGGTTGAATATGAAGTTGTTCGTGACAGTTACGACAACTGCATCACGGTGTGTAATATGGAAAATTTTGATCCCCTGGGCATCCATACAGGAGAAAGTATTGTGATTGCGCCTTCACAGACACTTACCAACAGTGAGTATCATAAATTGCGTGAAATAGCAATAAAGATTGTCCGCCACGTGGGAATCATTGGCGAATGCAATGTGCAATATGCACTTGATCCCAAATCGGAAGATTACAGGGTGATAGAGGTTAACGCCAGACTGTCGCGCTCCAGCGCACTGGCATCAAAAGCCACCGGTTATCCTCTTGCCTTTGTGGCAGCAAAGCTTGCCCTCGGTTACGGGCTTCACGAACTGAAAAATGCGGTTACACAGACTACGCCGGCTTTTTTTGAACCTGCACTGGATTATGTCGTGGTTAAGATCCCCAGATGGGACCTGGGTAAATTCAGGGGCGTATCCAAGGAGATCGGCAGCAGTATGAAAAGCGTGGGCGAGGTTATGGCCATCGGACGCAATTTTGAAGAAGCTCTTCAAAAAGGCCTCAGGATGATCGGCCAGGGAATGCATGGTTTTGTTGAAAACCGCGAAATGGAAATATATATTCGGAGCGAAATAGAGGATCTCCTCTCCAATCCCACCGACATGCGGATCTTTGTCATATCCATGGCGCTCCGGCATAATTTTACCATCGACGAGATCCATGAGCTTACAAAAATTGACAGGTGGTTCCTTTACAAGCTCAAAAACATAACAGATATTCATTCTACAATTTCTCCATACCGCAAGGTTGAAGATCTGCCGGAAGATCTTTTAAGGGAGGCAAAGAAGGCAGGATTCTCCGATTTCCAGATAGCAAGGGTGCTTTATGCCAACAGCGGGAAAGATATCACCCGGCAGTCGCTCAGGGTGAGGGATCACAGGAAGAAAACCGGAATATTGCCTGTTGTAAAGCAGATCGATACTCTTGCAGCAGAATTTCCTGCCCAGACCAATTATCTTTATCTTACCTATCACGGGAGTGAGCATGACCCTGTGCTGAAAGATAACCGGGAGCCGGTCATAGTCCTTGGGTCGGGAGCTTACCGCATAGGAAGCAGCGTGGAATTTGACTGGTGCAGCGTCAATGCCATAGAAACCATCAGGAAAAATGGCATGCGTTCGGTTATGATAAATTACAATCCGGAAACTGTCAGTACAGATTATGACGTCTGTGATACATTGTATTTTGATGAGCTTACCTATGAGCGTGTTATGGACATCGTGGAACTGGAATCTCCCAAAGGGGTCATTGTATCGACCGGCGGACAAATTCCCAATAATCTTGCAATGCGGCTGCATAACGGCGGAGTGAAAATACTTGGAACAAGTCCCCTGTCTATCGACAAGGCCGAAGATCGCTACAAGTTTTCATCAATGCTTGATTTACTTGATATTGACCAGCCAAGATGGAAAGAGCTGACCACCGCACGTGATATTCACAAGTTCACCAGGGAAGTGGGCTTCCCGGTGCTGGTGAGACCTTCATACGTTCTTTCGGGAGCGGCAATGAATGTGGTCTCCAATTCCGATGAACTGGACCATTTCCTTGAGCTGGCAGCAAATGTTTCCAAACAGTATCCAGTTGTAATTTCCGAATTCATTGAAAATGCAAAGGAGATCGAGGTAGATGCAGTAGCAAGGGAGGGTGAAATACTGGTTTATGCCATTTCAGAGCATGTCGAATTTGCCGGAGTACACTCCGGCGATGCTACAATCGTGTTCCCCCCTCAGAAGCTTTATCTTGAAACCACCCGCAGGGTTAAAAAAATATCCAGGCAGATAGCCAGGGAACTCAACATCTCAGGTCCTTTCAATATTCAATTCCTGGCACGTGACAATGATATCAAGGTGATTGAATGCAACCTCAGGGCCTCCAGAAGCTTCCCTTTCGTATCGAAGGTGCTGAAGTGCAATCTTATCGAACTGGCCACCAAAGTTATGCTGGGACAGGAAGTTGAAAAACCATCAAAATCCCTTTTTGAGCTTGATTATGTAGGAGTAAAGGCACCCCAGTTTTCATTCTCCCGGCTGCAGAAGGCCGATCCTGTTCTTGGCGTGGAAATGGCATCGACAGGTGAAGTAGGATGCCTGGGCGAAGATTACTATGAGGCTATCCTGAATGCTATGCTTTCTGTCGGTTACAGGATACCGGAAAAGAATATCCTTCTCTCGACAGGACCACCGCGTTCAAAGATCGAGATGCTTATAAGCGCCCGTATGCTGCATGAAAGAGGGTATAATCTTTTTGGGACCAGGGGCACCGCAAAATTCCTCGAAGAGAACGATGTTCCCTGCACCCTCCTGCACTGGCCCGATGAGGACAAGCATCCCAACACCGTGGAATATATCAGGAACAAGAAAATAGACCTGGTCATAAATATACCAAAGAACCTGTCTAAGGGCGAGCTGTATAATGATTATCATATCAGGCGAAGTGCCATAGACTTTAATGTGCCGCTGATAACAAACGCCAGACTGGCATCAGCATTTGTATATGCATTTTGCAGGCTCGGACCGGATGATCTGGCTATCAAAAGCTGGGATGAATATCAGTAGATAAGAGCTGTCATCGTGGAAACGCCGTGCCTGTATTCCGCCGGGAGTCATTGGAGTTTTTCCGGTTTTTTTTTGAGGACTAATCTAAAACTGCCCGGGATTGTGGTGAAA
>SLGC01000097.1 GCA_007123885.1 Bacteroidales bacterium
ACAGTTTTCCTGCTTCAGAAATATTCCCGGAATCCCGGTATTTATTCCATGTCTGATGAACAACCCTGTATTCCAGCTGTTTATATAGGGCCGGGATAATTTAAATAATCTTAATTGGACCATTTTTTGTTTTTAAGTAAATAGATAAAATACACTTGATCTGAATGAGTTGGGAAGAAAAATATCATTAATATGAACCTGAAAAAAACAATATCATTATTGGCGGTTATAATGCTTATTACAGCCTGGGGTTGTGGCAGGAAAAATTTCAGGAAGGAGTTTTCAGAGCAGATGAAATATTCCCTGGAACTTTTGGTTGAATCCGGTGGAACAATTGAGGGCAAAAAGATCCGCAATATCGATTTAATCAGCCGGGTATACGATACAAATAATTACCCTATTAAATCCAGATGGGATGATGTGGAAAACATCGACCAGATGCTCATTTCAATTCGTTCTTCCCGTGATCACGGGCTAAATCCTGAAGATTACCATCTTTCCGGGATATATGAACTTATAGATAAGGTGCTTTTGGCAGGGAAAGTCAGTGCAGATGATAAGGTTCTGCTGGAACTGCTGCTAACCGACTCATTCCTGACTTTAGCTTCACACCTTGCCTCCGGTAAAGTAAGCCGGTATGAACCGGTCTGGACGGCATCGGAAAGAGTTACGGGAATTGACCGGAAGGACTTTCTTGACAGCACGCTTATAAGCCGGAAAATCAGTGATAACCTGTATGGGCTTACTCCGGGAGATCCCGGATACACCGGCCTTGTGGAAGCTTTAAAGAAATACCGCGCATTGGAAGCAGCAGGCGGATGGAGCATGTTTTATCCCGATACCTTGATTCTGAAATCGGATATGAGGCATCCTGATGTTTTGCATCTTCGTGAAAGGCTTGCAGTTACTCAGCCGGATACCGAAATACATCCTGATGATCCCGAATATTTTGACATGAACCTTCATGAACAGGTCCGCGATTTTCAAAAGAGGATGGGACTGGTTGTAGATGGTATTGTTGGAAGGGCCACCATTGATGCTTTGAATATTTCAGTATATGAAAAAATTTCAATACTGGAAGCAGCCCTTGAGCGATTGCGGCAGCAGGATACTGAATATGGCGATCATTATGTACTGGTTAATATCCCTGCCTATGAATTTACAGTAGTCAGAGATGGAAAAACCATGCTTAACAGCAAGGCGATAGTAGGAAAACCGGACAGGCAAACCCCGGTGTTCAGCGCCAGACTGAAGGATGTGGAGCTGAATCCATATTGGATCATACCACCGGGAATGTTGAATAATGACATTATACCGGCAGTCAGATATAATGATGTCCAATATCTGAAAGAAAGAAACATGATTGTTTTTGATGAGGATTGGAACAGGGTTGATCCAAGTTCGGTTGAATGGCAAAACCGGGATGGATTTTCATATACCATAATGCAGCAGCCTGGTTATGAAAACCAGCTGGGAAAGGTTAAATTCAACTTTCCGAACCCATACCATGTTGTAATACATGATACACCTTACAGATATCTGTTCAACCGCGATATTCGTGCATTCAGCTCCGGATGCGTAAGGATCAGTACTCCTCTTCAGTTTGCCGAATATCTGCTCAGGGATCAGGAAGGCTGGAAAATGTCCCAATTGCTGCGGATGATCAACCGGGGCAGGAATGTTCGTGTGGAGCTTGATGAACCTGTTGATGTTCATGTACGGTACTTCACCTCCTGGATTGATGATAGCGGTCGGGTAAATTTCAGGAAGGATATTTACGGACATGACAGTCGACTGATCAGGGCCTTGAAAGAGCCGCCTCCGGTTCCTGAAACATTTCCCATTGCCGGTGCGGAACATCCATCCGCCGGTCCGTAATAATGGTGCGAGCTGTTTCTGAAACATTTCCCATTGCCGGTGCGGAACATCCATCCGCCGGTCCGTAATAATGGTGCGAGCTGTTTCTGAAACACTACCCATTGCCGGTGCGGAACATCCATATGCCGGCCCGGAATAACAGTACGGGGTGGCGGATACTTTTATTTTATGCCTGCGGCCACGCTCCTTGCTTTCTTATGACGCGGCTGCTCTGTGCTGCAGGTTATCTCACGCTGGATGAGTATTCTCCGGCATCTCCGGCAGGAGACTCCATTTCCCGCTACCCCCCTGGATCATCTCTTTCACTTGTACTAACAGATCACTACAATTTGTTAAATATTTAACATGAAGTTATAAATCCGTTGAATTGTTTTAAAAGCTTTTAAAATTCCGGTCTGCTTTATTTTCTTTGCAATAAAATTGAACGATATGATAGTGATGAAGTTTGGAGGAACCTCTTTGGGCAATGCTGAAAGAATAAAGGAGGTTTCAGGCCTGATCGAAAAAACAGGGGATAATTTTGTTGTATGTTCCGCCATGAGCGGGGTAACAAACACACTGGTAGCAATTGCCGGATCCTGGAGAGACAAAGATAGTGAAAAAGCATTTGCACTCGTTGATGATCTTGAAAAGAAGTTTCACGCCACCTGCTACGAGCTTTTTGATGATGCTGAATCTTCGGCCCTGACCAGCCAGTGTATATTTGACCATTTCAGTGTAATCAAAAACCGCCTGAATGGTGAGTATGATCTTAATGAAGAAAACTGGCTGCTGGCACAGGGGGAAATTATTACATCGCGTCTTATGGTTGATTATATGAATTGGAGCAATATCAGCATAACCTGGCTGAATGCACTGGAGCTTGTCCGCACGGGAGCAGATGGTGAACCATCGGTGGGAGATATCAAACAGAGACTTCGTGATAGAATAGGAGATAACCCATGTGGCAGGTTTCTTACCCAGGGATATATCTGTCTCGATAACCATGGCAATATTGCCAATCTCAGAAGAGGTGGCAGCGATTATACCGCTACTTTGGCAGGAGCCGCACTTGGTGCCGAAAGGATAGAGATCTGGACGGATATAGATGGAGTGAGGAATAATGATCCGCGAATTGTTGACAATACTTTCCCCATAAGGGAACTATCCTTCGACGAAGCTGCGGAGCTTGCCTATTTTGGTGCCAAGATCCTGCATCCTGCCTGTGTATGGCCTGCCAGCAGCAATAATATTCCGATACATCTCAGGAATACAATGGAGCCTAATGCTCCCGGAACCATTATCAGATCGGATATCGGGAAAAAGGGAATTACCGCTGTGGCAGCAAAGGAGGGCATAACAATGATCCAAATACGGTCTGACAGGATGCTGAATGCATATGGTTTCCTGAGCAGCATTTTCGGGATCTTCGAAAAATACAGGACACCTATTGATGTTATCACTACATCAGAGGTTTCCGTTTCCGTAACAATTGACAATGCCGGCAAGCTGGATAAAATTATCACTGAGCTTGGTGGACTGGGAGATGTGACCGTTCATTCCGGTCAGGCCATTGTTTGTGTAGTAGGAGATATACTTGAACAACATAAGGACAGGGCTGTAAAAATTTTGGATTCTGTCAGGCATTTCAATGTCAGGATGATATCTTTCGGGGGAAGCAAAAACAATATCACTATTGTTGTACCCGAAGATGAGAGGGAAGAGGTCCTTCGTTCGCTCAATAGTTTTCTTTTTGCGGGTAACCAGTCTAAAACAGTTGCACATGATTAATTTCGGAAATATAAAAACCCCTTTTTATTTCTATGACCTGGACCTTCTGGGCAATACGGTTTCCTCGGCCATGGAGGAGGCCGGAAAATACGGGTATATTATCCATTATGCACTCAAGGCAAACAATAATCCGGTAATTGCTGGTGTGATAAGGGACCGGGGACTGGGTGCCGATTGTGTAAGCGGAAATGAAATCAGCAAGGCTGCTGAACTTGGTTTTTCAAATGACGGGATTGTATTTGCCGGAGTCGGTAAGACCGATGAAGAAATAAAGCTTGCACTTGACATGGATATTCTTTGCCTGAACTGCGAATCTGTCGAGGAATTACATGTGATTGACGAGATAGCAAATAGTACAGGGAAAAAAGCAAGAGTGGCACTTCGCGTTAACCCGGCAGTTGAGGCGCTGACACATCATTATATAACTACCGGACTGGATGAGAACAAATTCGGAATAAGCCTTGCACATCTGCAGACTGCATTGGATATATGTGATAGTTCTGAATACCTTGAATTTGTGGGATTGCATTTTCATATCGGATCGCAGATAACTTCGCTGGAGCCTTACAAGAATCTTTGCCTGCGGGTAAACCAGATATGGAAAGATTTCAATATTTCAGAATATGGAGGTTATATCCTGAATATGGGCGGAGGTTTGGGAATTGATTATATTAATCCCGAGGAGAACGCTGTACCTGATTTTGCATCTTTTTTTGAGGTTTTCAACGATAATCTGGTTTTGCCACCTGAAGCCGGGGTTCATTTTGAACTCGGGCGCAGCCTGACCGGACAATGTGGAAGGATAGTCACCAGGGTCCTGTATACCAAGCAGGGTATAGGAAAGCAATTCGTAATAACTGATGCCGGCATGACCGAGCTCATGAGACCGGCTCTCTATCAGGCTGTTCACAAGATCATAAATATAAGCTCCTCGGGCGATCCTGAAACTTACGACGTTGTCGGTCCGGTTTGCGAATCAAGCGATGTCCTGGCAAAAGGTATTGTCCTGCCTGTTACCGGTCGTGGCGACTTGCTTCAGGTCCTGTCATGCGGGGCATATGCGGAGTCGATGACATTAAACTTCAATTTACGTGACATACCCGGCTCTGTATACATTTCAGGAGGCAATATTACCAGGTATGAAGGCTCCGGTAAAGCTGAAATTTCAGAACTTGTTCCGGTTAATTTGAGGTAAGGTCCGGAATATTCCTTTTCCATGTGAAATAGTCGCTGTTTTTTAATATAATTGTATGTATTGTTTAACTGATTTAAAAAACAGAAGTTATGCGGACCGATCCATGTATCTCCGGCAAATTCATTACCAGGGGCGTTCATACGGCAGGTAACCGCCTGCCGGTCTCGAAATGGCTCCTTTATTTCATATTATTGATCCTGGCCGGCTCCTGTTCACCTGCAGTGGAATGGGTAAGCCCCTATCAAGATATTAACTGGGATAATGTTATTCAGGCCAGGGCTCAGTTGCACACCCACAGTACAAGAAGCGACGGCTTTTTGAGTCCCCACGCAGTAGTAGACCGCTATCACGAACTGGGTTATGATATTCTGGCAATTACCGATCACTGGATCATGACCTACCCCTGGCAGGAGTTTTCCGGGTTTGAAGTTTCTGCACGTACCTACCGGAGGCAGGAAGAGGGTGAACTCGACGGTCTTCCTCATGAAGATGTCTTCATATATCATAATCGTGATCCGCAGGCACTGGAAATGCTTGCCATTCCAGGTTCTGAGCCATCACATACCGGGTCAGGGAAGCACCATATGGTATCTTTGTTTTCAAATGTTACAGGTCAGGGCTTGACCTTCAGGGAGACACTGGCTGCAAATGAAGAGGTCGGGGGACTATTATCATTTGCCCATCCCGCTAGAAGTACGGAAAGAAACAATAATACCACTGAAGATTACATCCATTATTTTGATAATTACCCGCATATTTACGGGATTGATATATTTACCCGGGCAACATTCAGGGAACCTGAAAGATGGTCAATCGGTAAAAAACTGGTCAATGAAATTCTGATGCATTACGGACCTGCTTTTTCTGATGGCTGGAGGCCGGTTTGGATGACATGCACCGATGATCTTCACAGGATTGATGACATTGACCATGCATATCAGGTCCAGCTTGTCAGCAGCCTTGACATTGATAACGTATACGGCAGTCTGAAGGACGGGGCATTTTTCTGGGTGGCCAAACATCCCGAAGAGATAGCACCGGTGATAGAGTCCATAGATTTTGACCGGGAAAAAATAACAATCACCGGCACAGGTTATGACCGGGTTGAATGGTATTTTGACAACAGGATTGTACATACCGGTGAAACATTTGATTTTTTCAGGGATGGTTCTGATGAGATTTTTTATGTTTACTTTATTGCCTATACCAGCGATTTTTCTGTTGAAGAAGGGCGGGGTGCCCTTACAGGAAGTCAGCCATTTTGGATAAACCCCGGAAGATAAGGTTGGTGAAGTGTGGAAGAAATTAATTATGGACATATTTCAATATTTATTTTTTTTGTTAGGAAAAATCTTTTATTTTTGTAGTTGAAAAAATTCATACCCTCAATTGGGTTTGATTTATATAGAAGAGCAGAGAGAACAGGCTCGAGGAAGCTCTAGCAACCTTCTCAACGAGAATAGGTGCTAATACCTGCCCCAAGGGGATTATAAACTCAAAACCATTTTAACATGAAGAGTTTAAGTTTAAAATACTATTCGAAAGCAAGGAATCAGCCACATGAAGGTGATTCACTGTTTATACTTATTCCTCTCTTCTTTCCGCTTTTACCAAAACATATGTTGATGCGCAGCATGCGCTGACGCATGCATTAACAGGTCCCCGGTCACCGGGTAGATTTCATGTCCGGCAAGATTGTCGTACAGAAATTAATAAATTGATTTTCAATTCATTAAAATCATATTGTCATATGCTATACAGAATAATTAAATTCGGAGGTTCAAATCTTCAGGATGCCAGGGATTTTAGCCGTTGTGCAGAGGTAGTTTCAAATTATTCCACACCATCTATTATCGTTGTTTCTGCCTTTTATAACGTTACTGACCGGATCAGCCGGGCAGCATTAAAGGCGTCTGAATCGGGTCATAATCCGGGTACTTTTATTGAAGAGTTTTCGGCTGAATGTTTTAAACAGGTAAAAACGAATATTCATGACAGGTCACTTCTTGAGAAAACCAATGCCGAACTGGAACGACTGATTGAAAAACTGTCGCTTTTGTTCAAAGGGATACATGCCATAGGCGAATTGCCTGAATCGATCAATGACACACTTCTCAGCTATGGTGAAAGGATCAGTGCCCTTATACTGACATCAGTCCTCAGTTCAAGAAATTTGCCGGTATCGCTTGCACTTCCTGAGGATTTCGGACTGATCACTGATGGAGAATTTGGATCTGCCAGCATTTTGCTCAGGGAATCCTCCAAAAGGGTAAAGAAGTTTTTTAATAAAAACCAGTACTATGTTGTACCCGGTTTTTATGGAGTATCCCTGGAGGGGAAAACAACCCTGCTTGGAAGGGGGGGGACCGATTATTCCGCGGCAGCTCTTGCAAATCTGCTTGATGCTGAAAGTCTTGATATATGGAAGGATGTCGATGGTTTTCAAACCGGCGATCCCAGGATAGTGAAAGACTCCCGGACAATTGACTTCCTCTCTTATAACGAGGCTGCAGAGCTTTCCTATTTTGGAGCAAAGATCCTGCATCCGCGTACAGTTGAACCACTGCAGCCGAAAAATATTCCTCTCAGGATATTCAATATATCAGGAAACTCCGGCAAGCCCGCTACTGTCATTCATAACGGCAGTGTCGAAGAACTGCCGGGACCCAAGAGTATCACCTTCAGCCGGAACTTTTCGGTATTGAAGCTGAAGGGGCCGGCCGTGGGGATCAAACCCGGGGTTCTTGCCCAGGTGGCAGGCATCATGGATACTGCCGGAGTAAACATTTCTTCGGTTTTTACATCGCAGACAGCAATATGTTTCCTTCTCCTTGGAAGTGATCTTAGAAAAGCACGGAAAGCTATCAGGAATGAAGCCCCGGCTCTTATCAGCGATGTCGAGACTTTGTCTGATATAGCTCTTGTTGCCCTTGTCGGTGAAGGAATAACCAAGAAAAAAGGTATTGCTGCAAAAGCATTTCAGGCTGTAGCCGAAGAAGACATAAATGTCGAGATCATTGCGGCCGGCGCTTCAACTGCTGCGGTATATTTTGTAGTAAAGGAAAATGACTGCGACCGGGCGGTAAAAGCGACACACAGGTATTTTTTCCCTGAAAACTCCGGCCCCAACAATCATCAATATTCAGATCTCACTTCTGTTGTACTTTAAAAAATATAAAAAATCATGGAAAACAATAAAAAATACTCTTTTGAAACACTGCAGATACATGCAGGTCAGGATCCTGATCCTGTTACCGGCGCAAGGGCCGTACCGATATATCAGACAACCTCATATGTCTTCAAGGATACCGAACACGCTGCAAACCTGTTCGGATTGAAGGAATTCGGGAACATTTACACAAGGATAATGAATCCCACAACCGATGTGTTCGAAAAAAGGATTGCCGCACTTGAAGGTGGCGTTGCGGCAGTGGCAACTTCATCGGGACAGGCAGCACAGTTTACGGCTATAACAAATATTCTTGAATCGGGCGACAATCTTGTTTCAACATCTTTCCTTTACGGGGGTACATATAATCAATTTAAGGTGCAATTCAAGCGGCTCGGAATACAGGTGAAATTCGTAAATGGCGACAGGGCAGAAGATTTCGAAAAGGCCATAGACGGCAAAACAAAAGCCATCTTTCTTGAAACAATCGGAAATCCGGAATATAATATTCCCGATTTTGAGGCAATTGTCAAAGTTGCGCGAAAGCATGATCTTCCTGTTATAGTGGATAATACCTTTGGCGGAGCCGGCTATCTGTTCCGGCCGCTGGAACACGGGGCAAATATTGTTGTAGAATCCGCTACCAAATGGATCGGCGGGCACGGCAACTCTATCGGCGGGGTAATTGTTGACGGGGGCAACTATAACTGGGGCAATGGCAAATTCCCGCAATTTACCGAACCATCTGAGGGTTATCACGGATTAAAATTCTGGGATGTTTTCGGTAGTGACGGTCCTTTCGGGAATATTGCCTTCAGCATACGGGCAAGGGTTGAAGGACTCCGTGATTATGGGGCAGCCTTAAGTCCGTTTAATGCCTTTTTGTTGTTGCAGGGATTGGAGACTTTATCCCTCAGGGTTCAGAGGCATGTTGACAATGCGCTTGAAATCGCCAGGTGGCTTGAAAATCATCCCCAGGTTGAAAAGGTTAATTATCCGGGACTGGAGTCAAACCGGTATCATGCACTGGCAAAAAAATACCTGAAAAACGGTTTTGGTGGCGTGCTGTCATTCAAAATAAAAGGCGGGGCAGAACTGGCCGATAACTTTATAAACAACCTGGATCTGATAAGCCATCTTGCAAACGTAGGAGATGCTAAAACCCTGGTTATCCATCCTGCTTCAACAACCCATCAGCAGCTGACCGCCGAAGAACAGGCTGCAGCAGGGGTAATACCCGGAGTGATCAGACTTTCAATTGGTATTGAGCATGTGGATGATATCAAATCAGACCTTGAGAAAGGCTTTGAAGCGGCGAGGTAGAAAATTAAAATTCCAATCCGGCGGGACATCCATGTGAAATGGTGTCCCGTTTTTGGGTATGCAGGGTAACCTGACACAATTATTTTTTTTTGTAACACATGTTCTACAATATGTTGCGTCTATGCCCCATTTTGATACTGTCACAAGTTCTTACAGATACGGCCTGCCTGTTTGCTTCAGCCTGATAACGGGTTGTGATCATCCATGCCGGATATGTTCCGCTATGGCATAATTTTTTCATATATACCGTTAAGTTATACTATAAACAAAATAATGCAATGCAATTTCTCGGAGCTGTAATTATAGTTACAGTTGCTGTGCTTACAGGGATCCTTTTCTACCATATACTCAAGGTTAAGGGTCCGTGGGGAAGTTTATGGACTTTTATTCTGACCCTTGGAGTTGCCGGACTTGCAGCAGCAACATGGGTCAATCCGGTGGGTCCGGTTTACAGGGATTTGGCATGGGTGCCTGTATTTTTTGTGATTCTGCTTTTTGCCCTTTTTCTTGCCGCTGCAACACCTGCTATTCGTCAAAGAGATCCTGAAACGGAATATCCGGAACTGGGAAATGGCAAGGATAATAACCCCGAGGGTGCCCTGACTGTTTTTTTCTGGCTTTTTATTGTTATAATGTTATTTGTTGCTCTCTGGGGAGCTATGATGTAAGGCGAATGGCGTTTCTAACCTTGCATGCCACCAGGTCTGATAAAAAAACATCAGGCCTCTGTGCCACCGACTGCCGGTTATTCTGTTCTCAAGCGGTTTGAGATGCAGTATAGCGCGAACAACTTATGTGATTTACCTGTTGTCCGGATTGAAGTAACCCTGAAGCCTTTGTGCCACTAGCTGCTGCCAGTTATCACGTTTCAAAGGC
>SLGC01000180.1 GCA_007123885.1 Bacteroidales bacterium
TAGCTAAAATCAAAAATGGAAAGGGTAATAATTAAAATAGTTAAAACTCTGAAATTTTTCATTGCCGGTTCTCCTGTTAATTATGTTAATACATTCGCCCAATAATTACATGATGGAAATCTAATAGTCATCCACTATAATTTGATAGTTATGCTGCTGCCGACGTAAACATCAGTTGGCAGGTCAACTATAATTAATGTACTGTTATCATTGTTACTGGGAAGTGTGATATAATTTTCTCCCCGCGAGTTATAGATGCCAGGCACAGCTAATGTAACTCTTGTTAGTTTTCTGGAGGGATCAGAAACGCTCAATTCCTCGATCCTGTTGCCGTTCATTTTTAGCATTGCCATTCCCTGGCTGTCCATCCTTACAGTAAAGCCATCGGTTATTTCAACTTTCCCGGCTTTGTAAAAGGCCAGCTGACATATGCCAAGGCCGTTATGTATTACACCCTGCAGGTCGTGTGTGTTTGAGAGAATCTCAATATCCCTGTTATTGGCGCTTGTTGAGGCCAGCTCTTCAGGAGTGACATCCGGTACTACTATATACTGATATGAACCATTTCTCGGGCGGTTCCCGTGGTCAATTCCCAGAAGGAAAACATCCTGGGTCACCAGTTCGTCAGAGGCACTTTTGGTGGCTGATATATCAGACCATCTCCCCTGCTGGGCCCTGTTGGATAAATTAACAGTTGCAGGTTCAGGTAAAATGTATCCGACCCTGTCATGGTGTACCCATTTCACATTTTCCAGGTCACTTTTGCCACGGGGGCGGACTTCTGTTTGTCCATTCTGGTTTACCGTAACATCTCCCCTGAGGTGTGCCTGGTTAATAGTGGTATACGCAGGAAGGTTGGGGTTAGATCTTATTCCTGCTCCCAGGCATACATATTCGTTATCGAAGAAAAACCAGGACTTTTTTGCTTCAAGAAGATCGTGAGGACTCTTGAAGTCGTATGCCACCGCACCATAGAGTCCGTCATCCACTCCGCCGACAAAATCGGTCAATCCTTCCGTTTGTACAGGCATGTCTCCGCCATATCGTCTGGCTATATGGTTTTGAGGTTTTTGCATCACGGTTGTTCCGGAGACTTTCTGCCAGTCATAAACAGGCCAGATACCGTCATATTCATGACGATCCATGCTGAGATAATTTGCCCCGTCAGATCTGTGGTGAATTACTATACCTGGACCGTTATAGGGTTCTTCATTATTTCTGTTCCTTGTCGAATGCATTCTGACACTCGTGAAAAAATGGGGCCTCTGGAATGAAAAGTACTCTGTTTGCCAAAAAAACCTGGCAAAAGACCTGATATTTGCCTCTTCGCCCCTTCTTAACCTTAATATATCTTTAAGCTCCTCGCTCCTGTAATCAGTACTTTGAAGCAAACGTTCTATTTCGAGGGTCCCTCTTGGATTGCTGGTCCTCTGATGTGTAATACTTCTGTCATAGGCTGCGATATCAACAGAAATGCCATATACCATATGCTTGTATATCCCGTCGAGGTAATAGTCGACAAGCTTATTTATTCTGTCAGTCGGAAACTGGTAATCGGTGTCAGCTACATAGGATGCCCACTCCCCAAAGGTGTTTGCATATTTCCCGTATCCGTAACTAGTTGTATTGTTAACTCTGTCATGCCGGTGATGGAAACTGAAATCGTGCTGCATTCCACGTTCTCCGGTAGTAAACTTGATCTCGCCGGCAATAATTTGTATTACGTCATCAAATGCCTCCCTATCATTGAGGAATAAAAAGTTTTTTGCCACTATGGCTGCAATGGCTATCCTGTCGCCCCCGGGTCTTGCACCGTAGAAAACTCCGGGTATGCGTTCCATGGTAGCCCTTCGGATCATGGGTTGTGCCTGCTCAGTAAGATCTGCCGGCAATTCATCTCCAATGATCAGCATAAGATTAACCAGGTTTGTTGGTGTTGTGATCTGGTTATTATGCCAGTTGTCGCCTACAAAATCATGTTCTACCCAGAATTCAAGCCCCCTGATAATTATATCCTTGATATTTTCATCCCTGTGATATCGGGATGATTCACTTTTGTATGCCCTTGCCAGGGTGACAAGATTCCTCGTATGGCGGCCGTGAGGAAATCCGGCTTCTCTGCTGAGATCGTCATAATTAATATCCTGATAGGTGCCGTCTTCGTTCACAATATTGATTAACCCGGCTATACTTTCCTTATCAACTCCCGATCCCATCAATTGGTCGACGACTCTTCCTTTTATTATTTCAAAATCATCTGTTTTTGCATTTGTGGAGATTGCAAACAGCAGAGTTACAAATAAAGTGAGAAATGTCTTAAAGAAAGGTCTCATAATTTATTGTTTGTTGAGCGATAGGTTGGTTGGCTTAGTTCCAAAAATCCGCAGTGCGATATAAATCATATTTTTAAACCTTACATAAATAAAAACCTTTACCAATAACGGGATAATCTATCTTTAGCCTGAATGACAAAAAAAGGGGAATTTTGTTCCTTAATGAAGCTACAAAGTAGTATCTTTAAGGTGTTCTGAACAAAAACCCCTTTTTACAATGATAGAAAAAAATTCACAGAACTCCTCACAACAGATCACCCTTTTTCCGGTAGAAACAGGTCCATCA
>SLGC01000257.1 GCA_007123885.1 Bacteroidales bacterium
AAATGTCAATGATTACCTTGAAAACCTGGTTGCTGTACTCAGGGAATCCGAAAAACAACTGGATGGATCTTATAAAATTACAGGAGTTGGAGTAGGTGCACCAAATGGGAATTTTCACCATGGAACCATTGAAAATGCCACAAACCTGAAGTGGAGAGGAATTATTCCCTTTGCTGACATGGTGCAAAAGTACTATGATTTACCTGTAAGACTTACCAATGACGCTAATGCTGCGGCACTTGGAGAAATGGTATATGGAGGCGCCAAAGGAATAAAGGATTTCATAATGATAACACTTGGCACCGGACTGGGTAGCGGCATTGTTGTAAACGGCGATCTGGTTTATGGACATGACGGTTTTGCAGGAGAACTCGGGCATGTTAATGTAGTTGAGAACGGAAGGAAATGCGGATGCGGTAATCACGGCTGCCTGGAAACATATGTATCGGCGCCCGGAATTAAAAGAACAGTTTTTGAGCTTCTGGCATATGACAGCCGCGGCAGTGAACTTGTCAATTATACTTTTGACGAGCTTGATTCGGAGATGATATATAATGCTGCAGAAAAGGGGGATACCGTTGCATTAAAGGCATTTGACTTTACCAGTAAAATTCTTGGAAGAAAGCTTGCCGATTCGGTTGCACATACAAGTCCGGAAGCTGTATTCCTTTTTGGCGGACTGGCCAAGGCAGGGGATTATATTTTCAAACCTACTAAAAAATACCTGGAAGAGAGTGTTATGGGACCCTTTAAAGGAAAAGTCAAAATACTGCCATCCCAGCTTACCGATAAAAATGCTGCGGTTATGGGAGCCAGTGCCCTTATATGGAAGGAGTTTGAATAAAACCGTTAAGGCATCGGGCTTTCCTGCATAATTGCAAACCATTGAAACCAAATTATTCTATTAACTAAATCCTTTACCATGTCAAATCAAAATTCATTGAAAGTGGGAATGATATTCATTTCCATGATCTATTTCATTTTCGGTTTTGTAACAACCTTCATCATTACTCTTAGTGATCCGGTCATGGAGGCCTTCGATCTAACTTACACGGAAGGGTTCCTTGTTAACTCTGCATTTTTCATATCTTATGCCCTTTTTTCAATACCCTCAGGAGGAGTAGTTAAAAGGATAGGCTATAAGAACTCCATTGTTGTGGGACTGGGTTTGATTTCCCTTGCAGGGTTCCTTTTCTTCCCTGCCCTGAGGACTGAATCTTATCCCTTCTTTCTTGGAGCGATAGTAGTCCTTTCACTGGGGGTCGTATTGCTGCAGACAGCTGCTAATCCGTTTGTCTCGGAACTTGGTCCTCCGGAAACTGCATCAGGAAGGCTTAACCTTACAATGGCACTGAACTCAATTGCCACCTGGATTGCACCTTTAATGATAGTATTTCTCATTTTACCTGCTGCCATTCCCGCCATTGCAGATGGCATAAACGGCGCTGTCGGTACCGGGATCAGACCATCCGACCTGCTGCCACCATTTATGATAATTGCTATAATCGTTCTGTTGATAGCCATTGCGGTCCGCCTGATAAAATTGCCTGTAATCAGCCAGGAAGGTGCAGGAAACTATGCGACTGTCTTTAAATACAGGCATGTCCTTCTGGGTGCGTTGGCTATTTTCTGTTATGTTGGTGCGGAAGTTGGTATTGGGACAGCTATTTCCTCCTATATTGTACAACCTGAAATGGGTGGAGGAATCAGCAGGGAGCTGGCTCTTAAATTTGTCGGTTTATATTGGGCAGGCGCTATGGTAGGCCGCCTGTTCGGGGCGATATCACTTTCGGATATAAAAAAGAAGGAGTTAAAGATGACTTTTGCCGCACTGGTAATGGTCTGGGCTTTTATTGTCGGTTATATAACCCTTGAATTTAATTTCATGATGGCCCTGACTTTCTTTGGATTTGCCGTGTTGAATTATGTGCTTATGCAACTTGGAAAAGGTAAAGCCAGCCTTGCTCTTTCGGTATTTGCAATCGTTGCTGTTATTCTGGCTGTCACCTCAATGCTTACCACCGGCAGGATTGCCCTGTGGTCGATTGTTTCAATAGGATTGTTCAACTCTATAATGTTCCCCAATATTTTTGCACTTGCAATAAAAGGACTGGACAGGAGCGAGGTGGCTCTTGCCGCGGGAATTATCAACACACTTATAGTGGGAGGTGCCATAATACCAGCTCTCATGGGGGTGGTTGCCGATGCTTTTAATATCCAGTACTCATTTATAGTACCTGTATTATGCTATCTTTATATCCTGTTTTTTGCCTTTATCGGTCATAAGATCAAGCCTGCACCCGGAACTGCAGCTGCCGGTCCGGCAAAGGCATAACCACACAGTTTAAAACAACAGGCTGTCCCCAGGACAGCCTGTTTTACATATTATATACGGCTTAAAATCACCCGGGAGCTATCTTCCGTATCTATTGCCTGCTGCTACCTGCTTTTTTTCTTGTTATATTGCGGAAATAGAGATAAATCACTATTATGGCAATCAAGATGAGTAATAGTTTAACATAAGGAGTATAGATATACATAACGGCAATATTTTTAATTAAACTTTGAAATCTACTGTCTAAGCAGATGGTGATTC
>SLGC01000192.1 GCA_007123885.1 Bacteroidales bacterium
ATAAAATTTATGGCGGTTCTGCCCTTGGCGGAGGGATACCTGAAGGCCTGAACAAGTTCTGGAGAAACATTCTCGGCGGCATCGCATCATCCCGTTTCCACCGTCCCGGTCCGCGTCACGGCTATTTCAGCATTGGTTTGAGTGAGACGGCTCAACAACAGATCCGCAGCGCCCGGGTTTTCCAGGAAGCTTTCGATGTTTTTCGTGCCGAACCCGATGTCAACAGCGATCTGCTGATTGACCGTGAGATAAACGAGGCATATCTTGCCTTTACACCCGGGGAGCAGTATGCTGTTTATTTCACTGACGGAGGCAATGTAGGCCTGAATCTGAAGGATGATCCGGGTGATTTTGTAATGAAATGGCTGGACATTACCAATAGCCGGTGGATGGATGAGAAGGAAATCTCTGGCGGTGATATAATTGATCTCCGGGCACCCGGCCAGGGCCACTGGATCGTCGTTTTAACCTCCAGGTAGCAGCAGGAAGAGCACATGTATAGCAACCAATACCTTTGCTTTAGTGCGAATCACAATTCGTGGCGGAAGATGGCAGGATAACCTTTTTATAATTTTTAACTACCATGGGAAAATTCCTTTTAGGGCTTGATTATGGTACCGGCGGAGCCAAGTGCTCGATCATCAATACTGCCGGTGAGGAAATGAGTTATGCCTTTGAAGAGTACCCCATACTTACCCCGAAACCCGGCTGGTCGGAACATAATGCATTCCTGTACTGGGAAATTGCTTGCAGGATAATAGGAAAAGCAGTTACAGATGCCGGGATCGACTCTGCAATGATCGGGGGAATTGCAGTTTCATCAGCCCTTCCTTCTCTGGTCATGGTCGATAAGGATCATGACCCGGTTCACAATGCATACAACCTGATGGACAAGAGGGCCGTCAGGCAGGTTGAATGGATCAGGGATAATATCGGTGCGGAGAAGGTTTTCGAGATATCCAAAAACCGGCTCGAAGATCATCCCATGATTGTCAACCTGCTCTGGGAGAAGGAAAACCGTCCGGATGATTTTAAAAGGATCACTAAGGCGCTGACCATTGATGGTTTCATTAACCTGAAACTTACCGGTAAAGCTACAGGGCACTACTCGGGGGCAGCCTTTTTTGGAGTGGCATACGATCTGCTCAGACGGGATTTCGACCCCATCATGCTCGAAAGGCTCGGGCTATCTCCTGAACTTTTCCCGCAGCTTTTCAGGTGTGAAGACATTATTGGTGAAGTAACCAGGGAGGCAGCTTCAGCAACAGGCCTGGCACCGGGGATACCGGTTGCAGCGGGGTCGGTCGACTGTAACGCAGGCTGGATGGGTGCAGGAATGACAGAAGAGGGTGATATCCAGATGAACCTTGGCACTTGCGGGAATTTTGGCATCCTTACCCGGGATGTCAATTTCTCTGATACCATGATCAATTTTGCCTATACCACTGATTCCGAGAATATTTACATCATTGTTCCCACAACTACTACCGGTGGACAGCTTATAAGATATATGAGGGATAATTTCTACATCGCCGAAAAAAACATGGAAAGCTCTTCGGGCACAGATACATATGACATAATAAACCGGGAAGCAGCCAATATACCGGCAGGAAGCGATGGACTGGTGGTGCTTCCGTTCCTTATGGGCGAACGTACACCTATATGGGATGTAAATGCCCGGGGAACAATTTTCGGCTTATCGCTCAACCATACCCGGGGCCATGTGATCAAGGCCATGATGGAATCGGTGGCATATGCCCTTTATGACTCATTTGTGATCATCCGCGATTCCGGCAAACGCATCAATCCGCCTATAGTGCTGAATGAGGGAGGGGCAAAAAGCAACCTGTGGCGGCGCATAATAACCGATGTTTTCAATGTTCCCACCGTCCTTGTGAAACGACGCACCGGGGCTCCCTATGGCAATGCCATACTGGCCGGCGTGGCAACCGGTGTTTTCCCGGGTTTCCACATGGCAAAGGAGTGGACAGAGTATATTGACCGGATGGAGCCCGACAGCGGGAACCATAAGGTATACCAGGAATATTTCGGGCTTTACAAGCAGGTTTATGAGCATCTTAAAGGCGATTTTATCACTCTTTCCTCCTTACGGGGAAAATTTCATAATCACTGACAAACAGTTTGTTACGGATATTTACCCTGTCATTTTATGGAACTGATCAGGAAACTTCAGCAGCGACAGAAAGATAATAACCCGGTAAGTGTCGGGATAATCGGTTGCGGACAAATGGGCAGCGGACTGGCCCATACCATCAATAATATATCAGGCATGCAGGTAAATGCCCTGGCCGATATCAATCCGTCACTGGCAGTCAGTTTGTTTACCCAGATGGGGTATCCTCCCGGCGACGTTGTCATAACTGAAAAGGCTGGTGAAGCAAATGATGCTCTCAAAAAAGGCAGGTTTGTTGTAACACCCGATGCACTTCTGCTGACTGACCTGGAAAGAATAGAGGCTAATGTGGAAGTAACCGGTGTGACCGATGTGGGTGCGCGGGTTGCCCTGACCTCGATAGAAAAGCGTAAGCCCATCATAATGCTCAATGTTGAGACAGATGTAACCATTGGATATCTTTTAAACCAAAGGGCAAGGGCCAACAATGCTCTCTATACGGTTGCATCGGGAGATGAACCCGGAGTTTGTAAAATGCTATGGGAACAGGCCTTATTGATGGGTTTTGAAGTTGTTTGCATCGGCAAGGGAAAAAACAACGAGACAGATTTTGATGCCACACCCGAAGGATGTGCCGCCGAGGCGGCCTCAAAAGATATGAATCCTAAAATACTCGCTTCTTTCAAGGACGGCACCAAGACCATGGTAGAGATGGCTGCTGTTTCAAATTCCACCGGCTTATTGCCCGATGTGCCCGGGATGCATGGTCCGAAAGCAGAACTGGATGATCTGCTTAAAGTCTTCAGGCCAAAAGCCGACGGGGGCATATTCGATATACGGGGAACGGTCGATTACAGCACGGGCAGGATTGCGCCCGGGATCTTTGTGATAGTATACTCGGCCGACAAAAGGATACAAAAGGACATGAAATTCATCACCCATGCCGACGGCCCTTACTACCTGCTGTTCAGGCCCTATCACCTTTGTGACCTGGAAACTCCCCAGTCGATCGCCGAAGCAGTACTGCTCCATGAAGTTACGGTAACTGCCGACAATATGAATTCGGAAGTCTGCACTATCTCCAAACGGAATATAAAGGCCGGTGAAAAGATCAAGGGTATCGGAAGCGCCGATATTTATGGAAAGATATATACTTTCAGGCAGGCAAGGCAATTAAATGCCATCCCCATTGGCATTGCAGAGAACGGGGTTGCTTTGGCCGAAATTCCGAAAGGAGCATTGCTTACACGCGAAAACCTGGTGCCCGACCGGTCAAGCTTTATTTACCAGTTGAGGGAAGAACAGGATAAATTGACAAATCAGGACGGGTAAAGATATTCCCGCAGGCAAACCTTCCGGTCCGGTTGAGATTTAATTAACTTTGAAATGCACTATGCTGATTTATCATATTAATCCTGAAAATAATGCAGGCTGTCATAATAGAAGAACCAGGAATATACAGGGTAAGGGAAATACAATACCCCGTCTGCCCTGAAGAGGGTTTGCTCATAAAGGTGCTGGCATGCGGTTTATGTGGTTCAGACTTGCGTACCCTTCGCTCCGGGCATCACCGTGTAAAGCTTCCCTTTACTATCGGTCACGAGGTAAGTGGAAGGGTGGTTGAAACCGGTAAAAAATATACAGGGCCATGGAAGCCGGGCTGGAACCTGGCTATTTCACCGGTGGTTTATTGCAATGAATGCAACTTTTGTCAGGATGGGGTTTTTGAACTTTGTAGCGATTACAGGGAACTGGCCCAGACCTGGCCGGGTGGTTTTGCCGAATATATGGCAGTACCCGCTGAAGCGGTACTGAACGGAACTATCCAGGAAATTCCGGAAGGGACCGATCCGGTACATGCGACAATTGTGGAACCACTTTCATCGTGCGTTAATGCACAGGAAAAGGGAAATGTGGGACTCGGAGATACCGTGGTGATTATCGGCACCGGCCCCATTGGCACCCTTCACCTGCAGCTGGCCAGGCTGCGGGGGGCAAGAAGGGTAATAGTTGCCGATATAGATGACAAGCGGCTTGAAATGATAAAAGAATTCCACCCCGATATGCTTATCAATCCTACAGAAACCGGGCTGGTTGAAAAAGTTATGGAGGCCACCGGCGGTTATGGTGCCGATGTAGTGATTGCCGCCAACTCCGTTTCCCAGACCCTGGTGCAGGCGGTGGAAATGGCAAAAAAAGGGGGAAGGATCCTTCTGTTTGGAGGGATGCCCAAAGATCAGTCCCGTCCACAGGTCGACATGAACACCGTTCATTACAATGCCCTGCATCTTCTCGGAACCACCATATTCGCCCCCAGGCACAACCGTATTGCCATGCAGCTGGTGGTATCGGGAAAGATCGATGCGGGTAAATTCATCTCCCATATCTTCCCACTGGAAGATTTTGAGGAAGGCGCCCGGCTTGCACTGGAGGGAAGGGCAAGAAAGGTAGTGTTTGTAAGTGGGTCCTGAGTCCGGTATGCCGGAAACTGAATGTGCGAAACCTAATAAATTGAATATAAATTTGATCAAGTATAATGAAAAAATTTCCCGTAAAAGAGATAGCACAAATCTGCATTATAGTGCCTGACATTGAAGAGTCGGTCAGAAATTTCCATGAAAAATTCGGCGTGGGTCCATGGCATTTCTATACCTACGGCAAGCCGCTTGTCAAAAGGATGACACGAGACGGCCAACCAACCGAGTACAGAATGAAGGTTGCCCTGTCAAATATTGGCTCCATGCGCATTGAGCTGATAGAGCCGCTGGAGGGAGATACCGTCTACAGGGAGTTTGTTGAGAAGCATGGATATGGCATACACCATCTGGGTATTCTTACCGAAAATATGCAGGAATCGCTCAGCCAGGCAAAGGAAGCCGGAATTGCGATGACCATGGACGGTGCCGGTTTCGGTCCCGATGACGATGGCCACTATGCCTACCTCGACACCGAACCCCTTATCCAGA
Organism: Bacteroidales bacterium; assembly: GCA_007123885.1. Classification (GTDB taxonomy): domain Bacteria; phylum Bacteroidota; class Bacteroidia; order Bacteroidales; family PUMT01; genus PXAP01. The sequence goes on from SLGC01000192.1 coordinate 5,101, forward strand.
CCACCCTAGAGCTAATTGAAAGGCCCAAGAGAAGGAATCCACCGGAAAGGATATACCCTGAAACGGAATAAACATATTATATTTTTTGAAAAAGAGCATTCACCCAATCATACGAAAGTAAAACATGGAAAAATTAAAATTCAGCTACTTTCAGCTTACATTCGGGCAGGAAGAGACCTACCTGCAACCTGAGAAAACCTACGAAAGGTTAAAAAGGTATGGTTATGACGCCATTGAATTGTGCCCGCCTAAAGGGCGGTACGGATCAGGGGTCTCTTTGGAGAAATTCCTGTCAGACCATAAAGCCCTTAAGGATAAATACGGGCTGGATGTTTCCTGCCTGAATGAATGCTGGGGAGAGATGTGGGACCCGTATTCGCCAGACTACAAAACTCTTACCGAAAGAAAAACAGCGGAACTTGCCATTTCGGAAACCATGGTAACAATTGATATGGCATCGGAATTAAAAGCACCTTTTGTTACCGTTGCAGCTGCCATTCATGCGCCCATTACCAAAGATAATGTTGCCGAATGTACGCAAATTGTTGTTGAATCATTACGCACCATTTCTAACTATGCCAAACAAAAAAATGTGCGTTTGGTATTCGAAGCAACAAACCACCTTGAGATGGGTAAATTTGTGAATACGGTTGCCAATCACAAGCTATTGATTGAAAAAGCCGGCGTTGACAACATCGGTATTCAAATTGACTGGTTCCATGCGAATTTTGAGGAGCTAAATCCATACGAGGCTGCCACGGAAGCCGGAAACTTACTATGGCACATGCACTTCCGCGATTCAAATTCACTTACGCCAGGATACGGCACGGTAGATTTTAAAGCTGTCATCCGGGCCGTCAAGAGAATCGGCTACACGGGATACTGTACTATTGAAAGCGCTCCCATGATACCGGATTCCGATACTGCTGCCAAGGATGGTATAGAGTATCTGAAATTCCTTGAACGTATTGCTGAGTACCAATTAAGTGCCGTATTTCCAAATGGTTATGCCCTTCCATAGTGATCTTATCAGAAATATTCCAATCATATTCTGGCTTAGCTGAATTTCTGATAATTTGTTTGTTGTTTTGAATACTTTCGATTAATTTGCATATCGAAAAAATGTTTTATTTTTGGAATTATAGACACTTCACTGTATTTAAACCTAAACTTAAAAAAATGACAAAAAAGTTACTTATACCTGTTTTTGTTATTGTGTTGACTGCTAATGCATGTACCGGTAACAATAAGGTTAGTGATGATGCTAAAGTAGTCGTTACAAAAGAGCAAAGATTTGGATACATGACCTGGAAGATCCAGGCTGCAAATGGCATCTGGCATTACGAGATTGAAAACGTAAAAACAGGTGAACGGAGTACAGGATTTAATTCTGCTATCGACAAGGAAGGAAATGACTGGATCGCGAACAATTGTGTCGGGATGAAAGAATGGAGAGGATGGCCGAATTTTGGTTCTGATGGATTTGGTCATCCATGTCGTGGCGGTGATGGCCAATCGAGATGGCTGAATCCCGATGGTCAGCCTCTTGAGTTTGAAGATAAGCTTATTGGGGATCATCTTATACTTGAATCCTGGAATGACCGGTTTAAGCTCAGGTATCATTTCTTTCCGGGCCATGCTGCAATTGAAATAATAGAAGCCAATGATCTGTATTCCTTTTTATGGGAAGGGCCTATTGCCGGGGAAATGAAAGTAGAACAACAATATTATTTTATTGAGGATGGGATACAGAGAAACATAGCATTTAATACCGGACTGGGCTATTTAGAACCTGAGTTTGGGAGAAATTTCCCCTCTCCTTTTTTCTATTTTACTGACGATGAAGCTGAGCAGATAGTTTATATCGGAGTGAAAAATCAGAGTGAAGGTGGAGACGAGGGTTGGTGTCAACCTGGTAATATGGTGATTTTTAGTTTCGGACGTGAAAATGATGAACGAGCTTTGTTTGGCACAGATGCCATCAGTGTGTTTGGGTTCCTTGATAAAGATATTGGACATGAGGGTATTAGTAGTTTTATTAATGACAGGCTGGATGACCCGTTTAAGCTTTGATGTTTCGAATTTTTACGATTAATTTGTAGTTTTAAAGATCATGACAAGATATGATTCACGGGCTGGTAATTACCGGCGGGGTTATAAACCGGGTTATGAGGAGAAAAAAGGGCCTGCAAATCATTAATGTAACAACAAATCGACAATGCTTGCAAACCAGAGACGTGAAAAGATAAAGGATCTCCTGAAGGAGGACGGTTCGGCAAAGGTTATATCGCTGGCCAGGATATTCAGGGTTTCGGAAGTAACCATCCGCCAGGACCTGGAAAAACTTGAAAAGGATGGTTATATTATCCGGGAGCACGGCGGGGCGTTCCTTAAAAGCCTGGAGGACAGCGTTCGTTCCTTTACCCTGTTCAACCGCGAAAACATGGATAAGAAGGAGGTGATAGGGAGAGTGGCGGCAGGGTATATTGATAGCGGCGACACCATCATACTTGATTCGGGTTCCACAACCACCGAGATTGCCAGAAACCTTTCGGGGAAAAAAAACCTGACGGTGATCACCAATGCCCTGAATATAGCCCTTATCCTGGGTGCGGAGCCGGGCATAGAGGTGATTGTAACCGGGGGGGAATTCAAACCGCCCACCCTTTCGCTAACCGGGCAAAAGGCGGCCGATTTTTTTGAAGATCTGCATGTCGACAAGCTGTTTCTCGCCACGGCCGGAATATCGCTTCGATCGGGCCTTACATACCCCGGATTGAGCGATATCATCGTAAAGAAAGCGATGATCGATGCCGCCGATGTTAAATACCTGGTTGCCGATTCCACCAAAATAGGAAAGAACTCATTTGCCAGTCTGGGAGCCCTGTCACTTATAGATTATATAATTACTGATGCCAAGATAGAGAAAGGCAGTCTCCAGCTGTTCAGGGATCATCAGATAGAGATTATAATTGCGGAATGAAAAAATATATCATAGCCGTTGATCAGAGCACTTCAGCCTCGAAAGTTATTCTTTTTAACAGGGAGGGAGAAAGGCTGAGCAGGGTATCGGTCCCGCACAGGCAGTATTACCCCCGTCCCGGTTTTGTTGAGCATGATCCGGAGGAGATATTTGCAAACGTCGTCAGCGGGCTTAATAAGGTGGTTGAGCAAACAGGTGTGGAGGTCACCGAAATTGCCGCAATAGCAATTACCAACCAGCGGGAGACAGCGCTTATATGGGACAGGAAAACAGGGGAGCCGGTTGCCCCGGCAGCAGTATGGCAATGCCAGAGGGGAGCCGGGTTTTGCGATTACCTCAAGAAGGAGGGGCTTGAGCCGGTAATAAAGGAAAAGACCGGGCTGATCATTGATCCGTATTTCTCGGCAAGTAAGCTTCATTGGATAATGGAGAACAGTTCCGGGGTCAGGTCCCGGGCCGAAAATAGCGAACTCCTGTGGGGGACGATCGACAGCTGGTTATTATGGAGGCTTACCGCCGGAAAAGTTCATGCAACCGACCATTCCAATGCCTGCAGGACCATGCTTTTCAATATAAAAACACTTGAATGGGACAACGATCTGATGAAGCTCTGCGGCCTTCATCCTTCAATGTTCCCTGAAGTTAGGTTCAGTGATGAGGTATTCGGTTATACGGACACATCAATTCTTAATGGCGCCGGGATCCCTGTGGCCGGATTGCTTGGAGATTCACACGCTGCCCTTTTCGGCCAGCATTGCCTGGAGCCGGGTATGGCCAAGGCCACATATGGGACCGGCTCTTCAGTGATGATGAATATAGGCAGGGAGTTCAGGGATGCACCCGGTGGACTGGTTACTTCCATCGGCTTTTCAAGGGACGGGATGGTCGATTATGTATTTGAAGGAAATATCCATTCTGCCGGTGACACCATTAAATGGCTGGAGGAACTGGGATTGATCTCCGGACCCGAAGAATGTGAGGAGCTGGCCCGGTCGGTCGATGGCAATAACGGGGTCTATCTTGTTCCGGCTTTCACCGGACTCGGTGCCCCCTACTGGGATAATGCGGCCAGGGCCAGCATTACCGGAATGGGCAGGGACACCACCCGGGCGCATATTGCAAGGGCTGCCCTGGAAAGCATTGCATACCAGGTAAAGGATCTCGTTGGACTGATGGAAGATGAGGGCGGTATAGTGCTCAGTGAACTCAGGGTTGACGGTGGTGCGGCCAGAAATGATTTCCTCATGCAGTTTCAAAGCGATATGCTTGGCCGCAGGCTTGTCCGGGCAGACGTGGAAGAGCTTTCAGCACTCGGATCTGTTTTTATGGCCGGTCTTGCAACAGGTTTCTGGGAAAATCCGCTGGAGACAGGTAAATTGTTGCGGAGCGACCGGTCTTTTGAACCGGAAATGGGCCGAAGTGAAACAGAAGCCCTCTACTCGGGATGGAAAAAAGCGGTAGGTCGCACAAGGGGAACCACTGAATCCCGGGAAACCAGCGGCGCCGAAAGAACCGGTTAAACCGGCAAATCCAATTAAGCAATCTGAGTCAGTAAAATATGCTGAATTAATATAAAAAAGATGGAAGAGAAAAAACAAACATTCGGCGTTATCATAGCCACCCGTAATATTTTTAACTCCCGGCTTGCCGTCGATGCCAGGGAGAAAGTACTTGGTTTGCTTGATGAAATGGGCTTTGGCTATGTCATTCTGCCGGCAGATCAGACACCTACCGGGAATATCGAGGGATATTCAGATGCAGTGAAGTGTGGCGCACTTTTTAAAGAGAACAGCGACCTGATTGACGGGATACTTGTTATCCTGCCCAATTTCGGCGATGAGCTTGGTGTTGTCAATTCGATCAGGCTTTCAGGATTGGACGTGCCGGTAATGGTACAGGCCTGTGACGACGACAACGACAAGGTCGATGTGAAAAGCCGGAGAGATGCCTTCTGCGGAAAGCTTTCCGTATGCAATAACTTTTACCAGTACGGGATAAAGTTTA
>SLGC01000115.1 GCA_007123885.1 Bacteroidales bacterium
AATTTTCTGACGAACGCCAAATAATAGTATGATAACAGCTGAAATTTTCGGGATCGCCTGATGTAGTGAATGTACCTATCAGATCCAATGAATTGGATTATCCACAAAGCGAGGCTTTAAAATTAAGGATTACTAAAGATTGAAAAAAAATCATATACTTGTATTATTGAAATCTTACAATTCTTGTATTTGCTTGAATTTAGACAAAAATTGTTATTTTAGTTTTTAATAACAACCGGTAGTTTCCGGTCTGCATTTTTTATTGGGTATTGTTAAATATGATTCTATGCATATAGCCATTGCCGGGAATATTGGTTCCGGGAAAACCACCCTGACAGAACTCCTTGCCAAACATTTCAAATGGGAACCCCATTTCGAGGATGTTGATGACAATCCCTATCTAAATGATTTCTATGAGGATATGCAGCGATGGTCATTTAATCTGCAAATATTCTTTCTTAATAACAGGTTCAACCAGATAGTTAAAATCCATAAACAGGACAATACCGTCATCCAGGACCGCACCATATATGAGGATGCATATATTTTTGCTCCCAATCTGCACTCAATGGGATTGATGTATACACGGGATTTCGAAAATTATTTCACTTTGTTCAATCTGATGACATCGCTTATAAGTCCTCCTAACCTGCTTATATATATCAGGGCATCGGTACCGACACTGGTCCATCAAATACAAAAGCGCGGGAGAAAATACGAGGCCAATATCAGGATAGATTATCTTAATCGGCTGAATGAAAGATATGAAGCATGGATAGCTTCCTATAATCTGGGGAAGATGCTTGTTGTGGATGTTGACAACAATCAGTTCACTGAAAGTAAAGAAGAGCTGAGCAAGGTCATTGACCGGGTTGATGCTGAATTATTCGGCCTCTTCTAGAGGATATTAAAAACCCGCGTCCTTCCGGATGCGATCATGTCCTGGCGTGGCTTTGCCCGAAAGGCATGTATAAGCGATCCTGAATTTTACCACTCAGGTAATCAGCTCGAGGATTAAATTTCCATATCCTGGAATCTGACAAGCTCACTGAATTCTCTTACGCGGGAATAAATAGCAGATTTATCAAGATTTATAAGATTATCGGTGCCGAATTTTTCAACGCAGAAGGAAGCCATTGCTGCCCCGGTTATTATGGCATTTTTCATGCTTTCAAAATTCAGTTCGCCGGTTTTCACCAGGTAACCCATAAATCCCCCTGCGAAAGAATCACCTGCTCCCGTAGGATCGAAAACATCCTCCAGAGGTAAGGCAGGAGCAAAAAACATCTTTTTCCCTGAAAATAAAAGTGCCCCGTTCTCGCCTTTCTTGATGATCAGGTATTCAGGCCCGAGTGCATGAATTTTTTTTGCTGCTTTTGGAAGTGAATATTCACCCGATAGCTGTCTGGCTTCTGCATCATTTACCGCAAGTACATCAACCATGCTGATAACTTTCTTTAAACTTGCAGGGGTATTTTCAATCCAGAAATTCATGGTGTCAAGGACTATCAGCCGGGGTCTTATTTGGAGCTGTTCGATTACGGAGATCTGGATATCGGGTGCAAGATTTCCAAGCATCAGATATTCAGTATCCTGGTACTCCTGTGGAATTTGCGGGGTGAAATCTTCAATTACATTGAGCTCTGTAACAAGAGTTTCCCTGAAATTCATATCTTCACTATACTTCCCTGACCAGTAAAAGGATTTTTTGCCAGGGATGGTAATTAACCCTGTTGTATCGATTCCATGATCATTTAAAAGCCGGATATATTCCCTGGGAAAATCATCACCCACAGCTGAAATTACCCTTGAAGAGTCCGTAAAATACGATGCGGCCAGACTACAGTAAGTGGCGGCTCCGCCTATTATCCTTTCAGTTTTTCCGAACGGGGTCTCAATGGAATCAAAAGCAACAGTTCCCGCGATAAGTAAACTCATGGCAAAATTGTAATTTATATTTCCGGAAGAACATCCAATTTGAACCTCTATCCGGATCAATTTATATTTATTGCTAAGTTATTCAAATTTTCTTTATTACCGGGTGGAAAAACTATGTAAAAGGGCCAGCAATGCTTCCAGGCATCCAATCAGGGGAAATTTGAATGGTAAAATATTTTCCTGAATAAATTGTTTTTTTAATAAAAACCTGTTAATTTCGCAAACGCAAATCTGGGGTTTTTAACACAATACCATAAAATTCCTCCTTAGCTCAGTTGGTTAGAGCACCTGACTGTTAATCAGGGGGTCCTAGGTTCAAGTCCTAGAGGGGGAGCCACAAGATCAGAGAGTTGCAGCAATAAAGGCTGCAGCTCTTTTTATTTGGCATACTTTCGGTTAGTTACCCGGCAGGATGCTGTTAAATATGACTCATAATTACCTTTTGGTTTTCAAATTCTGGTACGAGTCGTTAGTCGATCTAATCCACGTTTTGGCTGTTTAGTTTTTTCTGCTTAATTTTCATTTCTGAGGTTAAGCCACCTATGCTAATACTTGCTGACCTTCCTGACAAAACCCTTCTGCCTGGTTAAATATGCTTGACAAGATTGGTATAGGTGTTAAGGAAAGCCTCTTGTAATAAAAAACTTACCTGTATGCAGAAATTTTATGAAGTAACCGATCCCGATCTTGAAATAAGCCCGTTTACCGGTATGACGAAAAAGCACTATATTGAGTGTGGCAAGTATTTACTGGGAAGGGCATTCAGGCATATAGATTCCATCAATGACCCCCTGACATTTCCCCGTGTACCCGGTAAAACCTACCCCCAGCCCGGAGCTCCTGCATGGCGTTACCGTTCACTGGAGTTTGAAGCCCTGGAAAGGACTTTCACCATAGCGGGACCGCTTATCTATATTGATCCGGACACAGAGATAAATAATATCAGGTTAAGAGATTATTACTGTCTGCAATTGTATAATGCGTTGACCCCCGGACATTCAAATTCGCTGCCATTACCTGAAGATCTTCCCGATTCCACTTATCAGTTTACCTGTGAGTTCGGCGGATTATTCAAGACTTTGCTGCTAATGCCGGATACACTTTGGCCTCATTTTTCTCAAAAGCAAAAAGATGAGATGGTTATCACCATTTCGAAATGGGCACATCACCGGACAACCCAGAATAACTGGCGTATATTTAATATTATCGCCCTTTCGTTCTTAAAAAAAAACGGATACGAGATTGACGACGACTTGTTAAAAAGCCATCTATTGTGGGTGGCGTCCTATCATTCGGGTAATGGCTGGTATCTTGAGCAAACATATAACTATTACTCCATAAGCCTTTTTATTGTTTATACTACTATATGGAACAGGACTTTCGGGGACGAATATTATCCTGAGATTGCTGAGATAATTGAAAGATCCGCCCGGACCTTGATGGAGTCGATTGCCTGTTTTTTCGGCAGGGACGGATATATCAATATGTGGTCCAGAAGTATTTGTTACCGTACCTGGGTTTCGGGTGCCTTTCCGGTTTCCTTCATGTTAAAGGAAGATCCTCCGCTGGATGCCGGCTGGGCTAGACGTCTGTGCTCGGGATCATTGTTGCAATTTGTCACCAGGGAAGATTTTTATTGCAATGATATCCCCAGCCTTGGGTTTTATGGCCAGAAGGAATATATGGTACAGAACTACAGTTGCCCTGCCAGTCCCTTTCTTATGTTTTTGCCCTTTATAAGCCTTTCTTTGCCCGATGAATCACCGTTCTGGACAGCCACAGAGAACGAAGGGATATGGGAAAGTCTTGGTAACAGATCAAATACGGTTGTTCTTGAGAATCCGGGACTGGTACTTGTTAATCATGGAAAAACCGGCACCTCTGAGATAATTCCAGGCAAAGTGTATTATGACGATCCCAATTATTCCAAGCTGGTGTATAATACCCATTTTCCGTGGGAAGATCAGAATCCACAGGGAGGGACCTCGATGGAATACAGTTTCCGCAGCCTGGACCCGAGAGATCTGAGAGGCGATGATATAAATTTTTATCTTACCGGGCAGGTTCTGGAAAACAGTTTGGAAAGGAACACGAAATATACCAACTCCCAGAGCATGCTTTTCAACGGGGTGCGCGATGATGTTATCTACAGGCAGGCTATCATGAGAAAGCCGCCGAATAACGGAGTGGGCTATATTATCGACCTGGCTGAAATAATAATTCCCGGAGGGGTGATAAGAGTAGACCGTTCAAGATTGGCCTTTGAATATGAATTAACATTGGGGCATTTCGGCATGCCTCATATTGACGGCAGGAAGGCAGTAACAGATCAATTTGAGGAAAGTACTAAAAAGGTCATAACAGCAGCTATTGCAGGAAGAAGAATTGCACTGATTACTTATAGCGGCTGGGACAGGTTGGATAGTTACATTCATAAAAACCGGAATGCTGAAGCAGATGAGAGCACTGTGGTGTATGCATATAAGAGAAGGATGGACAAGAATCCTCCCATGGAGCTAATGATAACTGTCTTGCTGCATAAAATGGATGACATTGAATGGACAGAGGAAGAATTATCACCCATAACAAAGTTTGAAATTCTTGATGTAACCGGCACGTATTCAGTCCTCGGAGCAAAAATTACTTTAGCTGATAACAGGGAATATTTGATAGATTTTAAAGATATTGATGGGAAAAGATCCTGTTAGTGATAAGCATTACCAGAGCATTACCGCGCCTCAAAGAACACAGATTTTAAGTTAAACCAGAACAAAATTAAATAACCTGACCTATGAAAATTTTAATGTTTATTATTAGCCTGATGTCACTATTATGTTATGTTACAGCAGGGGAATTGATGAAATTCAGCATTCTTGTTGAAACAGAAAAGATCAATGCACCTGTCTCGATCCCTCTGGACGGTATTAATTATAATACTGATGAAGGCGAGCTGGTACTTTATGAAATAACCGGCAGTGGGATGAAAGCTGTTCCATCCCAGGTTGAACCAGGACACTCTGCACGGTTGTGGTTTGTGCTGGAAGGTTTAACCACTGCTAATACCTCAAGGGAATTTTTACTTAAAAGTGAAATGAAAAGTGAAGAGTTACCCTCTGATAATATAATTGGACTCAGGATTCAGCATAATGATATGCAGCTTGTATCAGGCGATCTGTCAGTACTTAGTTATCGCTTTGGAATAAGGTATCCCCCGGAAGGGGTTAATCCTCTATTCAGTCGGTCAGGATATATTCATCCTCTCTGGTCACCAGGCGGAGAAAAACTAACGAGAATCCAGCCGCCCGATCATTATCATCATTACGGGATCTGGGGTCCGTGGACAAAAACACACATTAATGGTCGAGAGGTTGATTTCTGGAATCTGGCTAAAGGGGAAGGGACTGTGGAATTTGCAGGTTTTATTTCAAAATATGAAGGTGCTGTTTATTCCGGTTTCCAGGCTCATCAGAAACATATGGATTTTGGTGCACAGGGAAAAGACCAGATTGCCATGAATGAAGTTCTGGATATCAGGGTATGGAATACAAATGAGCAGGTCTGGGTGATTGATTATACCACTACACTGACAAGTCCCCTCGAAAACGGGATCATGCTCGATGCTTACCGTTATGGAGGCGGCATTGGTTTTCGTGCAAACGAAACGTGGCATAAAGATAACTGCACTGTCCTGACATCTGAAGGAAAAGAAAGGATTGATGCCGATGGCACCTTTGCCCGATGGTGTATTGTTGAGGGTGAATCCTCTACAGTTGAAGGAAGGTCCGGAATACTTTTTTTAAGCCATCCGTCCAACCGCATGCATCCGGAACCAATGCGGGTTTGGCCTCTTGATGCAAATGGAGGCAGAGGCGACATGTTTTTTGAATTCACACCTATCAGGTACGAGGACTGGAAAATTGAACCACATCAGCCTTATACTTTGAAATACAGGATGATAGTATTTGATGGGAAAATTACGACTAACGAAGCTGAAAGGTACTGGAAATCTTTTGCCAGGGCTCCGGCAATCAACTTTCATTAGTTATAACCGGTTTATCTATATGAGTGCCGTACAACCCATAAGTCTTTTTAGCTTATGGGATGTAAGGCACAAATATACTGACAGACAGTTTCGGGGTTTGCCTCGCCTATAGAACACACAAAGTAGCCATCTGACCCGAAAGTGTATTCCTTCCAAAAGTTTTTTAGCTATTATGATTCAGGAAGTCAGTTTTTGGGTAGTTTAAGTTTTTCAGGCTTCAGGTATGTTTTTTCAGGCTTATTAGAAAGCGCTATCCATCGATGGCGCTTTTTACGTTGGATATGCTATGCATGATTGAACTAAAGAATGTAATAAATGCTTATCCCCCCCATTTAAAATGGGGTTACAGAGAAAAAAGATACAAAAAAAGCAATTTATATATCAAAAAAAGGGGGTATAAGGAAAAAATAAGTATCTTTGTCGGCGAAGGATGTCAAAACATTAAAAAAACAATTTATGAAAACGCTTCGATTTAAAGCCGTTGAAAAGGCTGTTTCACGCCAGGCACTGGATGTCATTTTACCTTCTGTCAAGACTTCGGAATATTTTGCTGTAGATGTTTTCAACAGAAGCACGATGCAGGAATATTTATCACGGGAAGCATTCGATAGTGTTATGGAAGCAATAGAAAAGGGGACTAAAGTGGACAGGAAAGTTTCCAGCCAGGTTTCCCAGGGAATGAAAGCCTGGGCTATCAGCAGGGGAGCAACCCATTATGCACATTGGTTTCACCCCCTTACCGGGGCAACTGCAGAAAAGCATGATGCTTTTTTTGAGCCCACAACAGAAGCCCGTGTAATCGAAAATTTTGACGGCACAAAACTTGTACAACAGGAACCTGATGCTTCCAGTTTTCCCAGTGGAGGGATGAGAAACACTTTCGAAGCACGGGGATACACGGCCTGGGATCCTTCGTCTCCGGCTTTTGTAATGGGTAACACCCTGTGTATACCCTCAGTTTATGTGTCTTTTAAGGGAGATTCCCTTGATTATAAGACCCCGCTCCTTAAATCGATAGAGGCTATCGACAAGGCTGGGGTTGATCTTTGCAGTTATTTCGAAAGTAATGTCACCAAAGTGAATGTAGGGCTGGGATGTGAACAGGAATATTTTCTGGTAGATGATGCATTGTTCAATGCCCGCCCGGACCTGAAGCTGACCGAACGTACACTTATGGGACATTCTTCAGCTAAAGACCAGCAGCTCGCCGATCATTACTTTGGGTATATACCATTGAGGGTGGGAGCATTTATGCGGGAATTTGAAATTGAAGCATACAAGCTGGGGATTCCGCTTAAAACACGCCATAATGAGGTCGCTCCCAACCAGTATGAATCTGCTCCGGTTTTCGAAGAAGGCAACCTCGCGGTTGATCATAACCAGCTTTTAATGACAATAATGAAGAGAGTGGCCAAAAAGCATAATTTCGAGGTATTATTTCATGAAAAGCCTTACAAGGGTGTTAATGGTTCGGGGAAACATTGTAACTGGTCACTTTTAACCGACACGGGAATAAATCTTCTTTCTCCCGGCAAAACACCAAAAACGAACATGCTGTTTCTTGCCTTTTTTGTCTCGGTAATAAAAGGTGTATACGAATATCAGGATCTGCTGAAGGCAAGCATAGTTTCGCTTGGCAATGAACACAGGCTCGGTGCTTCGGAAGCGCCACCGGCAATTATGTCGGTTTTCCTTGGAGACGAAATGAACAGGGTTCTTGATGAAATTGAATCGAAGGTTTCTGCCGGGAAAATGGATAAGGATGAAAAAACAGAACTTAAGATCAATGTCGGGAAAATTCCGGAGATTATGCCCGACAACACCGACAGAAACCGGACATCTCCATTTGCTTTTACGGGAAACCGTTTTGAATTCAGGGCAGTAGGTTCATCTGCCAATGTTGCTTATCCCATGATAGTGCTCAATACAATTGTCGCCAGGCAATTGAGAGAGTTTAAAAAGGAACTGGATAAATTCCTTGAATCAGGAATACAAAAAGACGAAGCTATATTCCGGGTAATAAAGAAATTCATTATTGCATCAAAAAAAATCAGATTTGACGGGAACAACTATTCCGGGGAATGGAAAGAAGAAGCAGAAGCTCGTGGCTTATCCCTGTGCAATGATGTACTTGATTTATTGAAGAACATCGTATCTCCCGAAGCAAAAGAGCTTTTTTCTGAGTTTAAAGTGTTTTCGGAACATGAACTCGATGCCAGGCTTGAAATCTATATAGAGAAGTATAATAAAAAAATGCAGATCGAATCAAGGGTACTTGGCGATCTGGCCATAAACCATATTCTTCCTGTAGTATATAAATACCAGAATGTATTAATCGAAAATGTCAATGGTTTGCAGAAACTTTTTAAAAGTCCGGATTCAGAGCGGCTTTCTTCTCCACAAATGATGAATATTGAAGAAATTTCATCGCGTACAGTTGCAGTCTTTACCAGGGTGAACGATATGATTGAGGAACGAAGGAAAGCTAACAAAATCGAGGATAATGACCTAAAGGCAAGGGAATATAATGATAAGATAAAGCCTTTCCTTGATGAGATACGTTATGAGATAGATCATCTGGAGATGATAGTAGATGACGAGATGTGGCCTCTGCCTAAATATCGTGAATTACTTTTTATACGATGACCGGTATATATAAATCAATTTTAGCTTAACTTGCAAAACTCTCAAAAACATGACCACGCCCGAAGGACATGGGTTTCTCAACCAGACTAAAACCAAACTTTGTACTGATGGAAGGAATATATAAAACCTCAGGTCTCTATTCATCGGAGAATGAGCATGACAGTTGCGGGATAGGATTCGTGGCAAATATTAAAGGCATAAAAACTCACGAAATTGTTTCCAGGGGTCTTGAAATACTTGTAAATATGGCTCATCGCGGAGCTGAAAGCGCCGATAATGCATCGGGCGACGGAGCCGGTATAATGATACAAATACCCCATGAATTCTTTTTGTCTGAAAATAATCTTCCTTCCCCCGGCAGATATGGTGCAGGATTTCTTTTTCTCCCACCTGATGCCGGAGACAGGAAGAGATGTGAGGGGATCTTTTCCAATATAGTTAAAAACGAGCAGCTTGAAATAGCAGGGATAAGGGATGTACCTGTGAATACAGACATTCTTGGCGAAATTGCTGCCAGTACGGAGCCATTTATGCGACAGGTATTCATAACTGGTGATTTTGAGCAGGACGACCTCGAGCGAAAGTTGTATGTAGTAAGAAAGCTTTCAGAAAATCAGGTCAGGAATTCGGATATAGCTCAAAAAGGGTATTTCTATATTCCCAGTCTGTCGACACGGGTACTCATATACAAAGGGATGTTCCAGCCGGCCCAGCTTGGAGCCTATTATCCGGACCTGAATGACAGGCACTTTAAAAGTGCCATTGCACTTGTTCATTCCCGGTTCAGCACAAACACCTTCCCTACCTGGGATCTGGCCCAGCCATTCAGGTACCTGGCCCATAACGGTGAGATCAATACCATAAAGGGGAACAGATTGTGGATGCAAGCGAGGGAATCGCTTATGAAAACCGATCTGCTGGGAAGTGATCTGAAGAAACTTTTTCCTGTTATCGAGCCGGGAAAAAGTGACTCTGCCTCCCTGGACAATGCGCTTGAATTTCTGATTCAAACCGGACGGTCAATGCATCATGCACTTTCAATGCTTGTGCCGGAATCCTTTAACGATAAGAATCCCATTCCCCAGAGTCTTAAGGATTATTATGAGTATCATTCTACAATTATGGAACCCTGGGATGGCCCTGCATCCTTACTTTTTTCCGACGGACGGTATGTGGGAGGTACCCTTGACAGGAACGGATTACGTCCCTCAAGGTATTTGATCACTGTCGACGATATGATCATCATGGGAAGTGAAACCGGGGTGCAAACATTTCCTGACAGTCAGATCAGGGAAAAAGGAAGACTTAAACCGGGGAAAATATTGCTTGTCGATACCAAGATCGGGGCGATTAT
>SLGC01000012.1 GCA_007123885.1 Bacteroidales bacterium
TGGCGGCAAGGCAACTGCTCGGCGACATTATCAGGCCTATGAACAACGTAAAGATCTATGGCGGCGAGCGTCACGGCGGAGGCCTTGTTGAAGGATACAACAAGTTCTGGAGGAGTATTTTGGGAGGGTGCGCTTCTGTAAGGTTTCACCGTCCCGGGAGAGTTCATGGTTATTATGGTGCAGGTTTGAGTGAAATGGCCCGGACACAGATCCGCAGCGCACGAATGTTCCAGGAGGCCTTCGATATATTCCGTGCACAACCGGATGCAAATAGTTCTTTACTGTCCGGCAGGGATGAGAATGAGGCTTATCTGACTTATATTCCCGGTGAACAATATGCCTTATACTTTCCTGATGGCGGTTCAGTAAGTCTGGACCTGAAAGATGTACAGAGCCGGTTTTATCTGCAATGGCTGGATATATCGGAAAGCAGGTGGCTTGAGGAGGATGCATTTGAAGGAGGCGATCGGGTTAATATTTCAGCTCCGCCGACGGGTCAATGGCTTGCTCTTATCAAAACGATGTGACCGTTTTCCTTTTACCTGTTATGTCATTTCCGAATCGTAATAAAATATAAAATTATGGCGACGTTATTATTTGATGAAGTACCCTATGAAGTTGTCAGGGAAGGCCTGCATCGCAAGATAATTCATACAGACAATCTAATGGTTGTACTTATCGATTTTACTGATGGACCATGGGACCAGCCAGAACCCTTTCATTCTCACCCGCACGAACAGATATCCTATGTTGCCAGAGGTGAAATTTTGTTTATTTGTGAAGGAGAAGAAGAGCAGCATCTCAAAGAGGGGGATATGTTTGCAGTAAAATCAGGCCTTAAACACACAGTTAAATTATTGACAAAAGAGGTGAGGCTTGTGGATTCCTTTAATCCGATACGGGAAGAATTTCTGTAAAAGCAAAGCCTCTCCCTTGTCTAAAGTTACCACTACCACAGCCTCCATGTCTCATCACAGTCGGATGAAGTTATAATTGGGGCAGATTCCCGGAATGGATGTCGAAAAAATCTGTCAGAGATTAGAATTAATTAATAATTTAATGATATTTTTAAGTCTGATCGAAACACAAATTTTTCATCCGGAATTTCATTCGTTAGAAAAGTATATAAACAACAGGGATCCATAGAATTGAAACAACATACCGGCTACAATAATTATAACACAAACCTGATCATACTATAGCAAAATGAAAAAAGTGGCATTCAAGATGAAGCTTAAGCCTGGCTTTGAAAAAGAATATAAAAAAAGGCATGATGAGATCTGGCCTGAATTATCACATGAACTTACAAAAGCAGGTATTTCAGATTATTCCATCTATCTGGATGAAGAAACATCAACACTCTTTGCCGTCCAGAAACTTTCTGAAAATAATACGGCAGATCAACTGCCAAAAACCCAGATTGTGCGTAAATGGTGGAATTTTATGTCAGATATAATGGAAGTTAATCCCGATAATTCACCTGTTGTAGTTGATCTTAAAGAGGTTTTTCACCACGAATAACTTCCGGATTACAGGTGCTTTAATTACATTTGTGACATATTAGATTTCCGTTGTTGATATAAGTGTACTCATTTTTAGATATACCTTAATTAATTGAGTTTATAACAGCAATTTTAAAATACACAGATATGCATAAGAGAATATTGTTTTTAATGATTTTTGCCGGATTTTCAGTAAATATTGTTTCAGCTCAACTGCCCGGATTGACACAGGAAGAGATTGATAAAGGATGGGTTTTACTCTTTGACGGAAAGTCGAGCCAGGGCTGGAAAGGTGCCAGAGGTAATCCGTTCCCTGAAACCGGCTGGAAGATTGAAAATGGAATCCTTATTTGCGATCCTTCAGATGGCAGGGGTGGAGATATTATTACCGAAGGTGAATACTCTTGTTTTGAGTTTTCTGTTGAATTCAAGCTAACAAAAGGAGCGAACAGCGGGATCAAATACTTCATTTTTGAGAATTCTACTGTTGGACTGGAGTTTCAGATACTTGATGATGACCACCACCCGGACGCAAAACGGGGTGTGGATGGCAACCGGACGCAGGGTGGTGTCTATGATCTTATAGCTCCTGCAAAAAACAAGAAAAATATGCCGGTGGGTGAATGGAATCACGCAAGGATCGTATCGCAGGGTAAATACGTGGAACATTGGTTAAACGGGCAAAAGGTCCTGAGTTTTGAAAGGGATAGTGAAGATTTTCAAAGAAGGGTAGCGAACAGCAAATTTGAAGATCGTGATGGTTTTGCTCAAATAGATAAAAGCCCGATACTTCTGCAGGATCATAATGATATTGTATATTTCAGAAATATAAAGATCAGGGAGTTATAGTGATTAACCGGCAGATGGTTATTTTCCCGGGCTACGATTTCACCCCGTTCCTGACCGATCTCTGGAATAATGACCGGCAGGATTCAGAAAAAAGACGTGCAGAATAATTGAGGGCGGTAAATATTTGCCTTGAAGTAAATTATTATAAGCTTTTAAGTGAATTGCCGGTGGTGAAGCTTTAAAAGCATTGGCAATTGATCCGGTTTATTTCGATCCTTTTGAACTCAAAGTTCTGATGGTTAAAAAATGATAAAATTATGATGATCAGGACCTGCGATGACAGGGTCATTCAGATCCTGATGTTAATCCTTCACCGCTCAAATTAATCCGATGTCTTACTCAAATTTTTTTACGGGTCTGTTATTAATAGTTGCAATTGGCTGCAAGTCTTCCCATAATACTGCGCCAACCGGTCTGATGACCGATCTTTTGCTACATCCTGAAGAGGCTGTGATCACAAGCCGGTCGCCCAATTTTTCATGGATTGCCGGCGAAAGTGGCAGCAATATCATGCAATCCGCTTTCCGGATAACGGTTGCTTCGGGTCCGGAACTTCTCGAACAATCCGACCCTGATATATGGGATTCAGGGAAGATAAATTCAGATCAATCCATTGCAGTCCCCTATAACGGTCCAGAACTCTCAGAAAGCAGCACCTACTGGTGGAAGGTTATGATATGGGACCAGAATGATGAAGCTGGTGAATGGAGTGAACCACAGCGGTTCAATACGGGAGAATATGAACCTGCAGATCTGCGGTGGCCAGGAGAAAGCCGTTGGATCGAACTTCGATCCAACGAAGAAACGGGTTTAGTATTGGAAAACAGGCATGTTATGCGTTACCATGAGATCAAACCGGTCTCTGTAGTAAAAAATGACAAGGGGAACCATTTTATAAGTTTTGAAAAGGCTGCATTTGGCGTACTTGAACTTACCCTGAATAATCCGGAAAGGCATGATACCCTGATCATCCACCTGGGAGAAAAGCTTGCACCCGGGAACCAGGTTGACCGTGATCCCGGAGGTTCAATCACCTACGACCTGGTAAATCTTGCAATTGAGCCCGGCAGGACAAAATATCTTGTTGAACTTCCAAGATTCATTTCAAATTATCCAAACAGCCAGGTGCTGGCTGAACATATGCCCGAGGTAACTGCTTTCCGTTATGCCGAAATTGAAGGTATTGATGGCGATCTGGATATTTCACGGGTACAGCAGCTGGCACTGATCTATCATTTTGATGATTCGGCCTCTGGGTTTCACTCCTCAGATGATAATCTCAACCAGATATGGGACCTTTGCAAGCACACCCTCAAGGTGACTCCTTTTATGGGGGTTTATATTGATGGAGGCGCCAGGGAAAGGATGCCCTATGAAGCCGATGCTTATGTTCAGCAGATCAGCCATTATGCTGTGGACAGGGAGTATGCAATTCAGAGATATACCACGAATTTTCTGATCTATAATCCCAGCTGGCCTACAGAATGGCATCTTCATATTGTATTGATGGCCTGGGCTGATTACATGGCAACCGGTGACTCAAGATTCCTGGAAGAGTATTATGGTGAGCTGAAGAAAAAGACACTGCTTCCCCTTGCAAGGGAAGACGGGCTGATAAGCACCCGGACCGGGCTCGCCACACCTGAATTCCTGGCAACCATTCACTATCATGGAAGGCAGTTCAGGGATATAGTGGATTGGCCGCAGGGAACACCCGCAAATGAGACGCGGCTGCGAAGCGGTCATGGCAGTGTAACATTTGAAGGAGAGACCGATCGCTATATCTTTTCTGATATCAACACGGTGGTTAACGCCTTTCATTACAAGAACCTTGTTTTAATGGCACGGATAGCCGGCGTATTGGGCAAGACAGATGACCGGCAATTCTTTGAGGAGAGGTCGGCCCTTGTCAGATCCTCAATAAATGAAAAGCTGCTTGACCGTGAGAAAGGAGTTTACAGGGATGGTGAAGGAGTTGACCATTACGCTTTCCATGCCAGCATGTTCCCTGTAGCCTTTGGCCTGGCACCGGAAGATTATTATCCACAGCTGGGCAAGTTCCTGAAATCAAAGGGTATGGCTTGCAGCCCATACGGCACGCCTTATCTTTTTGACGCACTTTACAGGCTGGGTCTGGAAGATTATGCCCTTGAGCTTCTTACATCAGAAACGGACCGGAGTTGGATGAATATGATACGTTTCGGCACCACCATCACATCCGAAGCCTGGGATATCAAGTACAAGAGAAACATGACATGGAACCATGCCTGGGGTGCCGCACCGGTATATATAGTTACCCACGGAATTTTCGGCATAGAGCCTCTTGAACCTGCCTACAGGTCTGTGCTGATCAGACCACAGCCGGGAGATCTCAGGAGTGCCGAACTGAAAAGTCCCACAATCCGTGGACCAATTAATGTAAGATTCACCCGGGAACCTGAAGTTTCTTTTAACCTGGAAGTCGTTATTCCGCCTAATACAGAGGCAAAGGTTATGCTTCCCAGGCCTGCCGTGGACCGGCTTTCCCTGTTTGTTAACGGCAGGGGAACCCCGGTTGTAATTGAAGAGGGATATGTTCTGGTTGATAATCTGAAGGCCGGCAGGTATACTCTTGAATTGAGATAATGAGTGATTCTCATTCCATTACTGACGCACACTAATAAAAGTTACATCCGGATTTATCGCAAAATAAACAATTTACAGCACATGAGTTCGACAAAAGGCGATGTGAAAAAAGCACCAATGTTCCTTCTTAAATCCATGTCAGGACAAGTAATACTATTTGATTATAAGGACATTACCTTTTTCAATGATCCCGGTGAAGTCAGAAGGCAACGTCTTTTTTTTGCACCAATGATGATCCTGGTTGCTGTACTTGGATTATATCTGGCTTCAGTTGACGAAATGTGGACGTTCCTGTTGTATTTAATCCTGTTGCTTTTTTGGTGCGGAGTTATTGTATATTACCTTGTATCCCATAAAGTCCCGGTACAAATCAAGTATTCAGAGATCAGTCACATTGAGGTTACGGAAAATGGTAAGTCAAATATTATTGAGATTTTTACGACTGACAGGTCGCGGCCTTATTCAATCAAAACAAGGACTCTTGATGAAGATCTGTCTGATTTTTTAAAAACAGGGGTATGGTGATTTTTCCTTCCGGCCCTTTTGTTACACCGGAATTTTATGATCAACCGTCCGCAAAAATAAAGTTCAGCGGTTGGTTCAATGATCGGTAAATACATTTTCCGTATTTTTCTTTTGATCATAACAACATGTTTATATCTTTGATAGAGGTATTTAAAATCAAATCCTTCTTATTATGGAAAAAAATGTATTGAAAACACTTAGCGAAAAAATTTTAAAAACCAGTGTTATTGATAATGAACTATATGTAAAATATGATGTAAAACGCGGATTGAGGGATCTTAGCGGAAAAGGTGTTCTGGCCGGTCTCACTGAAATATCAGAAGTAAGGGGAACTGAGGTAATAGAGGGAGAGGTCCATCCCATGGAAGGTCAATTAATATACCGCGGTATTGATATCAATATGATAATCGAAGGTTTTACCAGGGAAGAGAGATTCGGATTTGAAGAGACTGTTTATTTGTTATTATTTGGCAATCTGCCAAATTCCGAACAATTAAATTCATTTAAGGATATATTGGGTGAATACAGGAATCTTCCCAAAGGTTTTATTAGAGACATAATGATAAAATCACCCAGTGAAGATCTTATGAATGCATTATCAAGAAGTGTGCTGGCTCTTTACAGCTATGACAACAATGCTGATGACACATCACTTGAAAATGTCCTGAGGCAGTCCCTCTATTTGATATCAAATTTTTCGTTGTTGGGGGTTTATGCGTATGCTATCATGTTATTTTATTTCAGGGATAAAAGCCTGATCATTCATAAACCGGTAAGAGAATTGTCACTGGCTGAGAACCTGCTTCATATGCTCAGGCCGGACCATCATTATACTGAACTTGAAGCAAAAATTCTTGATTTATTGCTTGTATTGCATGCAGAACATGGAGGGGGAAATAACTCCACATTTACCACTCATGTAGTTTCATCATCCGGTACAGATACCTATTCTGCAATAGCATCTTCAATCGGCTCTTTAAAAGGACCGAGGCATGGGGGTGCAAATATCAAGGTCACCCTGATGATGGAAGATATTAAAAATAATGTCAGCGACTGGAAAGATGATGATGAGATATCCACTTATCTCAAAAAAATTCTATCCAAAAAAGTCTTTGACAAGCTGGGACTAATTTACGGAGTGGGACATGCAGTCTATTCCCTGTCCGATCCGAGAGCAGTTATATTAAAGCAATATGCGGAAAAGCTGGCAAAAGACAAGGGAATGCATGAGGAGTTCGATATATATTCGAGGGTGGAAAAATTAGCCATCCCGGTGATAACGGAGCATAGAAAAATGTTTAAGGGGATAAGCGCGAATGTAGATTTTTATTCAGGGCTTGTATATAAAATGCTGGACATACCCGCCGAATTGTTCACGCCGCTATTTGCAATAAGCCGGATAGCTGGATGGAGTGCCCACAGGATGGAAGAGATTGCCAACAAGGGCAAAATAATCAGACCCGCCTATAAGAGTGTAGCACCGGAGGTTGAATATGTCAAGTTAAAAGAAAGAAAGTAGATTGATATTCATGCGAGAGTCCAAAGTTACGAAATGGGGAAGTCCGGTTTCTCAGGGTTTCACTTTGAAGTAAACCTGTAATTGCCCGAATTTACCCGGAATACCACATATTCATCTTCTGTTCCGATAAACCGGATATTTTCCCATGTGGTAATTTCTTCGCTGCTTTCAGTTACATGTCCTGCTGCAGTGATGGGGATATATACTGTCGCTGTGCTGCCTACCGGAACTGTTATGTCTGTTGTAAAACTGCCAGATCCCCTTTTCCATTCAATACCGGCCATACCATATGGTGTAAGGTTTGAGTAGGATGCAAAAGTAAGGTCGGCCACGGGTTGTGGGCGGAATATGATATGCCTGTATCCGGGCTGCCGGGGGTCTGCATTCATGCCGGCAATCTTCCGGTAGAACCATACAATGCCTCCGCCGAACATCGGGTGGTTCCTGGAATTTCTTCCGTCCCATTGTTCCCACATGGTGGTTGCTCCCTGCTCGATCCACCAGCCGTAGCCGGGGAATGTCCTTTTGTTCATTGCCTCATAGGCAAGATCATGCATACCGTTGCGGGTGAGCACTTCAAAAAAGAACTGAGTGCCGAAAATCCCGGTGTCCAGATGGCCGCCGTTTGCCAGGATATCGGATCTGAGCGCAGAAACTACCCTCTCATACTGTTCGCCGGGAACCCCCATTTTAAGGGCAAAGATATTGCCGCCGAAGGGCCCGTAGGACCCTTTTCCCTCATCAAAGAACCTGTTGTGAAAGGCTGCTTTAGTCCTTTCTGCAAGTCCGGCAAACCGGGCCGCTTCACCCTCCTTACCCAGTGCTTTAGCTGCTCTTGAAGTAAAATCGGCGCAGCGCCAGAGGTAAAAGGTATGGACAAGCTCATCGGGGGGAAGTTCAAAAGGGGCAACCCAGTCGCCAAGGTTGATCCACCGGTTTGGGTTTTCACGGTCGGGAACCTGGGAATGCATGATACCGTCTTCATAAGTCCAGGTCAGCATATAGTTAACATAACCCTTCATCCCCTCATAATTGTTTCTCAGCATATCAAGGTCGCCATAATGAACATAATATTCCCATGGCATTATTATCAGCGAAGCTCCCCATGCTACTCCTCCTCCGCATCCGGGCTGCCAGGGGGAGCAGTTGGGCACATATCCGTTTTCAGGGTTCTGTGAGCCCAGCATATCCTCTATCCACTTGGTATAAAATGCCCTTATATCAAAATTATGCATAACGGTAATACATGCAACCTGACCGTCGCCATTATAGGGGTTCCTTTCACGATGGGGGCAGTCGCTTACAATACCTCCGTGCATGTTGTCGGTCTGCGCCCTCCACCAGATCCTGTTTATTTCGTTGAAAAGCGGATTGGAACATTCAAAAAAACCGGTTGTTTCCACGTCGGAGTAAACAGCTTCCGCCATTATCTGATCGCTTCGCAATTCTCCCGGCCAGTTCCTTATCTCGACCTCCCTGAACACAAACCAGGTGAAACGGGCGGCATAGGATTCGGGAGTTCCTCCTCTCATGGTGTAAGTATTGTCGCCCATCATCGATTCGCTTATGTAATCTATCTCAATGGTATGTCCCGCTTCGCCGGTAATATTATCAAGTCGCAGCCATCCGGATATCTCCTCGCCGAAATCAATCCTGAAGTGCCCGGTTCCCAGCTTGTCAATTTTCTTTGGTGTCAGCTCTTCCATAACACGGTCGACAGGCGACATATGAGCCTTCATTATGCCTTCGGGACTGTTTCTTATGGCGGCATACTGCCACTGTGTGTCATCAAAGCCGGGGCCGGACCAGCCGGGCTGTTCATTGCGGGCATCATAATGCTCTCCGTCATAAAGAAGGTCCATAACCACCGGGCCTTTGGAAACTTTCCAGTCCCTGCCCGTGACGATGACATCCTCCGTGCCGTCGGCGTAGGTGATGTATACCTGGGCAATGAAGCGGGGAGTGCCATAACCCCCCGACCAGTAATTGGCGGGATTATAGAAGCCGTTGCCTACCATGGCACCTAAAACATTTTCTCCCTGCCCCAGCATTTCCGTTATGTCATAGGCCAGGTACATTACCCGGTACTCCCTGAAATTGTCCTCGATCATTACGCCAATATCGCCCAGATCATCGCGTTCTGCATAAAGGGTGACATTTGGCACAAACACATCATCCGATACTTTTGACCCGTTCACGTAAAACTCGAAAAAACCAAGCCCGGTAACAAAAGCCCTGGCTGAGACTACCTGTTTATTCAAGTCGAAGCTTTTTCTTAAAAGGGGTGCGGGAGGCGGGTTATCATCTGAAGGATCCCGGGGCTGATAAAAATAGTTGCGCCCCGGTCTTGCGGGCCTTGGCAACGGATCTTCTCCCTGCCATGGAGCTCCTATCCATGATGCCTTCCATTCGGAGGGATCGAGCAATCCCATGCTCCAGAAGGCAGGCTCACTCCATTCAGAAACTTCCTCTTCCCTGTCCCATACCCTTACCTGCCACCAGCAATCCTGCCTTGAGGAGAGGGGTTTTCCGGCATATCGGATATTAACCGATTCACCTGATACCACTTTGCCGCTGTTCCACAGGTAGGCCCTGCCGGCCAGAAGCTCTTCCCTTGTTCCCGCAACCCTTATTTCCCAGGCTGTCTGTAACTGGCCCCTCGTGTTGTTTTCCGAAATGTTTATCCATGAAAGACGGGGTTCGGTGACATCTACCACAAGGGGGTCTTTCAGGTTTTCACAGGTGAGCCTTACTGGTATAAGCCCTGCCGATGCTTGCAGGTACAGGAAAAGGCCCAGGGTAAACAGGCTGAAAAACGGAAGCTTTATCATGGGATCGGGTTTGCCTGGAATTTAATGAGTTGATAGTGATGCAAATTATATTTTTAACCTCAGGGAGGTTTATCGTAAAAATAGGAAAATTATTTATATAAGTGCCGTAAACCTACA
>SLGC01000427.1 GCA_007123885.1 Bacteroidales bacterium
AAAGCATTTATCGAGATCATCGAAAAAAGCGGACAACGGATGCTCGACACCCTGAACGCCCTGATTGACATTTCACAAATTGAAACCGGCCAGATTAAAACATACATTACCGAAACCAATGTAAACACACAGCTATCAGATATATTCAGATTCTTCAAGCCCCAGGCAGAAGAAAAAGGATTGCAGCTTGCCTTGAAAGACATGCTGCCCGAAACACTGGCTACTATTGATACTGACCGTGCAAAACTCGACTCCATTCTTACGAACCTGGTAACAAATGCCATTAAGTTCACAGATAAGGGTATAATTGAAATGGGTTGCAGGCAAAAAGGATATTTTCTTGAATTCTATGTCAAAGATACCGGTACCGGAGTTCCACCAGGCAGGCATGAGGCTATATTCAACAGGTTTGAGCAGGCTCAGCCGGAGCATAAAAATGCCTACCAGGGTGCGGGGCTGGGACTGGCCATTTCAAGATCATATGTTAAAATGCTGGGCGGCGAGATATGGCTGGAGTCCAGGGAAGGCCAAGGCACAACCTTCTTTTTCACTATTCCTTTCAAAGTAGCAGAATTTCCGGCAGGCAGGCAGAGTAAAGGGAAAGATTCAAAAAAGGGCTATATACCACAACTAGAGGGTAAAACAATCCTTTTGGCAGAGGATGATCCATATTCCCGGGAAATGATGGTGTACCAGCTTAAGAAAACCGGTGCAGCGCTGGTGGCAGCAAGTGGCGGCCTGGAAGCATGGAACATGTTCCTTCAGGAAAATGTCGATTTAGTGCTGCTGGATATCCGTATGCCGGAAATGGATGGATACCAGGTTCTAAATCAAATCCGCTCAAGGAATACACTTGTTCCTGTTATTGCGCAAACAGCCTATGCTACGCTGGAGGATATCAAAACGATTGAGGCGGCAGGATTTACCGATTATCTGACTAAACCCATAAGCAATGAAAAATTATACAATCTGCTCCATAAATATTTAAATGCAAATAATAGGTTATCGGAGTTTATCCCATAGATCTGTTTAAAGAAATTATCCGGCACAACCAATAACCACGAAACCATCAGTTAAGGTAGCTTCTAATTAACCGCAGAAGCTTCAGACTATCTATAGGTTTGGATATATGCCCGTTAAAACCGGATTCCAGTGCTATCTCCCTTTCATGTAACTGCACGTAGGCTGACTGGGCTATCAGGGGAAGAGCCGGAAAGCTCTCGCGGATTTTACGAGCCGCCCAGATCTATTCAATGTACAGTTTCCTGGACTGAACAGCGCCGCCATTATTTAAATGAAAAATAAATATGCCACTGTTATGGCCATCCATAAAGAAGGAATTCATTTCAGAAGGTTGCAGCTTGACTTCACTGACCCTTCGGCCCATCAGGTCATAAACCACAACGGTAGAATTTTTCCTTACCATTCCATTGATGAAAATATCCCGGCCATAAGAATAAATTTCAATATCGGGTAACCAGCTGGCCCCTGAAGGTAAGAGGTCCGCTGGTTCTTTTTCTTACAAGGTATGATCTGCCGGGTACCATAGGGATTCCATGCATGGAATCACAGTAATAGCCGGCCCACTCTCCATTTGACCCAACTGTTTCATCATAATGTGTCATTGCGTGAACATTCAGAACACTGTTGTAGAAAATATCATTCTCTAAGTCACCCAGGAATTTCCCTATTTCCATCCCTGAAACAGGTGCAGATATTATCTGCCACTCATCACCCCTGACATACCTCTGAGCCGTTGCCGGTACTCCTTCGTTATTCAGTATAACCGAGCCTGTGCCTGTATCATCCGATTCAATAATCAGTCCCGAAACACCTGCATTATTGGTTAAGGTTCCTTCTACAGTCATACTTGTTCCGGGTTTGATTGTAATACGGCCACCATCAATAATTGCAAGGGATCCGGTTTCTGCAACAGTCAGAATACCAGACTGGATTTCAATTGCCAGTATTTCAACAGGTGAAGATATAACCGGTGCGCCGGACGGGATACTAATAAATACATTTGATCCCGGAATGCCCGCAGGATCCCAGTTGCCGGCAGTTTGCCAGTTATTGTCAATAGTTCCTTTCCAAGTAGCAAGTTCTGCTACAATCACCTTTTCCACTGTTACTGTGCCTGCAATTCCATCAATAACCACTGCCAAATTATGAGTCCCTGTTTGAAGTGACACGCCCACGCCAGCAAAGCCATCTGCAAAAGTTACTATACCGTTGAATACCTCATTCAGGGCATCTTCATTGCATGTAACCGTTACAAGAATATCTCCGGAAAGCAAATTGCCTGATACATCCCTTGCATTTGTTATCTGAATGCTGAACTCCTCACCGGCTTTTTGGGGACCGGGATGGGTAACATTAAAACCTGGGGATGAACTTTTAACATTTAACTCAGAACCGCTGCCGGATTGCCCGTTAAGTAGCTGGATAAAGAAAGCGCATATGGCAATAATGTAGAGGTGCTTCATGAATGATGCCTTGGGCAGGCAATATATTCAAGCAAATTATATATATTATGTAATTTATAGTGA
>SLGC01000018.1 GCA_007123885.1 Bacteroidales bacterium
CTTGATTATGATGTTTCCCTTCAGAAGCCCCAATTTAATCTCGATCCCTTCATTTTCCGTATAGACCGGGTGGAAAACCTTCATCTTGATTACAGAAAAGAAACCGGGTTCGATTTTTACGCCGGACTCGATTTTACAATGGGGATGAAAATGGAGGAAGGGGACCTTTTAATTCCTCTTAAAGGAGTTGAAATCAGGCCCTCAGGGTTTGTTATACCCTATCAGGAGATCCATGACGGATCCAGCCCGGCACTGAATGTGCCACCTGTCTCTCTATTCGGGATCAGCCTTCAGCCTCTTGCCTTCAGGATGGACGGGGCGGAAGTTAATATTTATGATTTTGACCTGGCCGGGCTTGCCGGTCTGCTGCCCAGGGTGGATTTTGCCCTTACCTTTCCCGAACTTGCCTCCCAATTTCCTGATCTGGCTGGTGTTTCACTTACAGTTAACGATGCAGGTTTCTCCGGTGGCCGTTTTACCGGTTCGGTAGAGGTTCACTCTCCCCTGCAACCGGTAAGGATACCGGTGGGGTCAACCTGGCTTGATATTCATGAGTTTTCAGGCAACCTTACCGAGGTGGTTCGCGGCGATGAACCCGCTCAGGGGATCGATCTCTTTATAGCCGGATCGGTTCCCGGCCTCGATCTTTTTGAATCGGATGAGCCATGCGACCCGATTCATTTTTCATTCGCCCTTGTCGAAGGGAGGGGCTTTTCAGGGACAATAGAGAATTTTGTCCCCTGCGGTACAATACCGATCGGACAGCTTTCGCTAATGTTCACCGGCTCCAGTCTGCAGTTCGGTTTTGAGCAGGGCAATCAATCGGCTGTCCTTGCAGGCGGTGCGGAGCTTATTATCCCGCGGGCAGGCAATGAATCCGAAACAGCCACTGCAACCGGTACACTTGAGATGGATCTGATGACCGGCCGGCTTCTGGACGGCTCAATAGAGATCAATGATGCCTTCAACTGGAGCCTTCCTGCCGGTTCGGAAGATCCCTTCTTTAATTTCGTGGTCAACTCGGCACGGCTCGACAGCCTGGGATTGACACTCAGGGCTAACGGAGATATGCGGGTGGGCGAAAACTTCCTTGTGGATGTGAATTTCAATGACCTGGTGATAGGACTAGACGATTTCCGGGTAAAGGATGGTGAGGCGACCATCTCCACCGGCTATTCCACCGGCGGCGAACTGGTAAGTTCAGGATTTGCATTCGAGCTCCTTTTCCTTCCCGTCCATTGGCGGATGGTTCCGGGCAACAATCCCGTTCCTTCCGATACAAATGTGATACGCCTTAACCTTGATGGCATCGGGGCAACACTGAACAAGGATGGTCTTGCCCTTTCAGGCCGAAGTACCGCCAATATCCATCTTGCCCAAAAACTTGAACAGGAGGAGGATCCCGGACCCGAACCTGAGCCCGAAGAAGCAGAACCGGAGGATATCGAGATCTCATTTGCCGGTCTGCGCCTTGCCCTTATAGACAATTTCATGTTCGACTACCGGACAAAAACGGTTAAAAGCGGGGTTGCCCAGATCTGGAAGGATGAAGAAGGGGGCGATTCCCTGCTTCTGGCCTGGTATGACAGCGACGGACTGGGCATTGGGAATTTCCTTGGGGTCCTGCCCATTCCCGATACGCTGGGACTGCCCGACAGGGATATTGCCTACCTTGTTCTCAGGGAAAATGATAAGGATAGTCCCGATTATGGCGATTTACTGGTGGAACTTAATGACGGAGTACTACAGACCAGGACGGATAAATCGGTAAGGCTGGTCCTTGCCAGCCTCGGCACCGAAGAGGAAGATCCTCCTTTTGTCGACATAACGTTTTCGGTAACCGTAAACAGCGCCTACGAGATCACCGGAAGGTTAGAGGTGGATCTTACGGACAACCCGATCAATGTGCCCGTGCTGCCGGTTTCCATTAACTCCCTTGCCTATGAAAGAAGGGATGGCGGGGTGAACGCCCTTACCGCCGGTGCCTGGCTGGATCTGCCTCAATTTTTCGGTGGAAGGAGAATCAATATGGATGAGCTCACATTCAGCAGCCAGGGGTTTGAGCAGGTTTCCCTTTCGATCGGCGACGAGTCCCTCTCCGACACGCTTGCCGCCTACGCGTTTGCAGACTCTGTCCTTTGCATAAATATTTATCATCTGGCGGCATCCTTTGGTCAGCAAACCTCTTTTGACATTACGGGAACCATGACAAGCAGCCTTTTTGCACATGAGGACCCGGAGGAGGAGGAGACCGGCGAGACCGGAGAGACCGGAGAGGCCGATGAAGCCGATGAAGGGTTCTCTTACATACCTTTCCAGACAATATTTAACAGGGAAGCTCATGGCCCGGAATGGCGTTTTGAATTCGATCTTGACGAGCTGCAACACGAGGAAATTTCTATTTCCCATGCCCGGCTAAAGCTCATTGAAATAGGTGCCGTAGCATCCCTGCAGGAATTTACGGTCAGCATGTCGGGTGTAGTTACCATGCCGGAGCTTCTGGGTGATGATTTTGCCATAACAGTCAACCAGCTATCCCTTGGCACGAATGGAATAGAAGTGGGCGGGATTGAAGTGCAGGCCGAAAGGCAGGAATTTTCCCTTTTCGGCGACAAGGTGATAATAGGGGTAGACCAGTTAAGGCCTGACTATGACAAAGAGAGCCGGGTATTTGAAATAGGCATTGACGGGGATCTTACCGTCCTTGAGAAAACAGCCGGTTTTACCAATATGTTGATCGGCACTGACGGATCGTTCGGTCTTGATGGACTGAATATTGAACTTCTTTCTGATGACCTGAACATTATTGAGAACCACCTGGTTCTGACGGCCATCAATTTTGCCATGGCTGATAAGAAGCTGCAGTTGCAGGTGCATGGAGATGCCACACTGCCGGAACCGATTTCTGAAACTTCGACCTTTTGTGTGTCAATTACCCATGCCGGCAGGGGGAAGCCTCCGGATATAAAACTGGAGGGTCTGGGGTTCAAATTTGAAAAGGAGAACCGGCCATACGTGCGTCTGGGAGAACTTGCGACACTGGAGCTGACAGGAGTGGATATCGATCTGGATTTCGATGATATTAAAAATTCAACAATCTATGCTTCTGCCGAACTTGAGATAGAGGATGAAGACGCCGAAGAGGGCAGCGGCCCCAGGGTAATTATTTTCGGTGAGCCGGGGGATATAAGGAATAAATACGGGTTAAGGTATAACTATAATGACGGGTTGAGCTGGAATATAACCAGCACGCCGACGCCGGGTAACCCGCTTTTTACTTTCAGCGCGGGATTCTTTTCTATAGATATAGAGACACTGAAACCACTGGAGACCGGGGAATTTGGCATTGTGATAGGGGGGAGGGCCGGTATCAGGCTGCCCGGCCTGGTTGGGTGGGCTGGCTTCAAGGGATTTACCATTGCCCGGGAGGGCATAAGGGAATTCGGCGGGTTCGACGGCACTCTTAATGCAACCCTGATGAATGTGGTTGGATTGTCGCTTGAAAACATTGAGGCCAGTTCAGAACCTACTACTATTTACCTTGTCCGGGACAGTGATGATGATCCCGAAAATCCAAATATTGAATCTTTGGAAGTACTGGAATACCTTCTGGTAGAGGGGGCCGGTATAACATTGAACGGGAAAGAGCAGGGGGACGGGAACGGCAATGGCGGATCCCGTGATGCTTATGGAGGAGGAGTGGAAAGCCTTCTTTTTTACCGAACCCTGGAAGGGGGGGTGATGCTTCAGATAGTGAATGCCAGTCTCGAAGTGCCTGCTGCAGAACTTACGGTGAGCATGACCTATTATTCCGGAATGGATGGAAGGCTCCTGAGCGTGGCCGGATCAGCCAAATTTGGAGCCCCGGGAGCCGCTGTTGATATTGGGGTAGCCGGCAAAATTTCCACCATAGGCGATGATTTGAGCTTCGGGTTGTTTGTGAAGGTCGGGACAGAAGGGCCGGGTATACCCCTAATACCTCAGGTCATCACACTAAAGGGATTGGGAGGCGGCTTCTATTACAATCCGGTTCAGGACGATTTTGACAAGGTCCGGAGCGTTACCAATATGCATTTCCCTTCTCATGACAGGTTAGAAGCACCAAGCTTCAAATCAGGCACCCGTTTCGCTGTTTTTCTTTATGCCGCAGCCGGATTGATTGGAGATCCCAATGCCTATATTGACGGCGAGGTCTTTCTGGAGATAACTCCCGGCGTAACTTCGGTCTATACTAACGCCTCGCTGTTTTTCCAGGGTGAAAGGCTGAAAGCTTACTCAGCCCTTAGTTTTTTTTATGGCACAAACCAGCCAATGGTGCAGGGATTATGCAGCCTTGCAGTAGATTATAAGCCTGCGCTTCACGGAGGCGCTATTTTGGGATTCTTTGCAAAGCCCGGTCCGGAGGAGGATCCATCTGATGTGCTCTGGGCAGTATTCGGGGAAATCAAAGAAATGAATCTTTTTATAGCTGAAACCAATGCTCATTTTATAGTTTGTAACGATGGATTTCTGGCTAACCTGGAAATTGATGCAAGTCCTGACCTCCCTCTTATTAAGCTGGATGCCAATCTGCTTGCCTCGGTCTGGTACCTGGCGCCCGGACCGGGAGAAAATATTCTGACTGCCGATTTGGGTGCATACGGAGAGATCAAAGGGATGATATCTATCGCCGGGGCAAGTGCCCATGCAACTCTTTTTGGCGCTTTTGTAAGCCGCCACGGAGAAAGGTTCCTGTATGCCCAGGGCGAGGTAGGGGTTGATTTAATTTTATGGGACGGAAGCGCTTCTGCATGGGTGTCATACGGCCGGGCAGGCTGGGATGGCGGAACCGGATCCAATCCGGAATTTCAGGCGAAGATAGATGAGGCAAAAGAGCATGCCAGCAACCTTGGAGCTGCTGCCGAACAGGCTGCCACCGATGTAGCAGAGGCCATCAAAAAGTTGAAAGATGCCGAGGATATAGGTAAAATTGTTGAAGAGATTGACAGGCAGATAGCAGAAATACCTTCAGTCGAGGATCGCCGGATTGAAATGAACAACCGGATCGCCGCCGTGA
The DNA here is from genome assembly GCA_007123885.1 of Bacteroidales bacterium. Taxonomy (GTDB): domain Bacteria; phylum Bacteroidota; class Bacteroidia; order Bacteroidales; family PUMT01; genus PXAP01. The sequence continues at coordinate 5,057 of SLGC01000018.1, forward strand.
TGAATATAGAGAGTGAAGTTACCGGAAGACTCAGGAGTACCGTTAACCATTTAGTAGATCTGCGTGACCAGACCCGGGCTGTTTCAAGGGAACTTTCCGATCCGCTTACCTGGTCGGACGGAACAATCTCCGGCCACGGCACAGATCTGGTAGTAACAGAAAATCCCACCATAAATGTAGACCAGACGGTTGCCCAAAATAATGAGACTGAGCTGGAAGATTATATACAGAATATAGAGTTGCAGCTAGAATATTATGAGGAGGCCATTGCAGGAACGATGCTTAATCTCATGGAGCTTGAAAGGATGATTGAGGGAAGCGGGCAATTGAGCGCTATCTTTCTGAATACGACTTACCCCATTATGGGAGACCGTTTCAGGACGGAAATAGAATCGGCTATACAGTTGCGGTTTAACGATTCTCAGCCTGCATTCCAGGAGAATCTGCCAGGGTTCCATGGACCATCCCACATGCCGGAAGAACTGTATATTGCCAACAACACCGGTTCCTTCCAGACTTTTTCCCAGTCTTCCCACAACTTCAACGATTTATCGGAGAGATTTACCCAGGCTGTCGAAGCCATTAAGGATTTCTATTCGCATTACATTTTTTGGGCTTGCCGTACCTACGTCTTTGCTTCTGACGACGACCGTGCCCAGGCTGCAAAATTGCTGTTGCATGCCATCGAAGATAGATTCAATACGATATTCCCGCCTCTTGAGCTGATGCATATAACCTTTACCCAATCTCTCGATATCCTTTATACGTTGAAAGCAGAAATAACAGCTACGCTGTATGGCATGATAGAGGAGTATATGGTTTTGCGTGCTGAATTGCAAAATACAGGACCGGAGAATGTACGTGAAATCAATCAGCCGGGTACCTTAATAGCCGCTGCGGGAAATCCGGGAGAATTCAGCCGGATGAACTCGCCACGGGACGGCTTTAGCCGGGCAGGTGATGAGAGATCAGCTGAAATGGCTGACCTGCGCAATCAGATTGCCGGAATGCTTGAACCTCCAGTAATATCCAGTATGGTAATTAATCCCGGTGATCCGGAAACCAGGTACAGGAACTGGGCAGACATCAGCTGGCAGGCCCATCATCCCGGAAATGTGGCAGAAACAAGCTATCTTATCACATCAGCCGGTACCGACGGGCAATTCACCTCCGCGGGTAAACTCGGATCATTAAGGCATTATACATGGAACATTTTGCATGTTACAGACAACCTGGATGTGCCGGTAAATACCTACAACTTCTCGGTGCGTTCCCGCGGAAGCGGAGGGAATACAACCATCCGTTCTGCTGTTGTTGATCTGAAAATAGGTTCGGGAACCAGCTCCAGTGGCGAACAGATTACCGGTATTGTGCCTCCACCGTCAACCCCTGTTGTTGAGTTGCCATACCAATCGGTTCTCACGACAACACAGACTTATCAGCCCGCTTCCGGTGGCGGCGGCTTCACTCCCGCTGATGGTTTTGGGGCCTCCGGCAGTTCCGGGTCATCGGCCGGTATCATCATACAGAATAGATTTTATTCCAATGAAGGATCAAGGCTACGTCTTTCCATTATTGCCCACGATGAGCAAACCGATATTCATAAATTCGAATATGCCCTTGGTTCATCGCAGGGCCAGACAGATATAGTGGACTGGCGGCAGGCTGTTGGAGTGACAAGCAATACGGGTGCGGGTGGTTCGGGAGTGACCCGGCGGATGGAGACAACGATTCATGGCCTTAACCTTGAACATGGAGGCCGTTATTATATAAGCGTCAGGGTTACCAACAGCGCGGGAAAAACATCCTCGTTCAGCATGAGCGCTCCTGTTGTCTATGATGCCATGCCTCCCTCATCTCCCGGATACGCTTCGGCAGGCCTTATTGATGCAGCAACAGTGCAGCCTGTTTCATCGTCCCAACATATACCGGGATACACTGCCATTTCCGAACCCTCCTTATCTCCTCAGATCTATGATGTGGTTTCCCAGGCACCCTCCTTCTTCCACGACAAGGTTAATTATCCCGCAGGCTATGCAGGTGAGCCATCGATAACAAGGAACTGGACTGCGGCCGAAGATGATTTGTCGGGCATCTCGGGTTACGAATATATTTTGACTCCTTTTAATGACGCAACTCATGCCTTTACACTCGACCGGGTGCAATTTACAACCGGATTAACCGCTACGGTAACCGGAGGCGTTGTTTCGTGGACCGATACGCTGTATTTTCATGTGCGCTCAAGAAATAATGCGGGAAGTGTCAGCCGGGAAGCAATTACTTACGGTCCGCTTGTAGTGCATGATCCTACCGTGCCTACACGTCCAGCGATAAATGTGATGGTACAGGGTACAGGCGTTAATGTATATCTACCGCAATTATCCGGAGATTATGAATCACAGGTTGCCGGATATCAATATTCGATAGGCACTTCACCGGGAGCAACAAATATAAGGAGTTGGAGCGACCATTTAGATTTTGATCATGGCTGGATTACGACATATTCAAAGCAGGTGAGGCCCGAACCTGCCGAAGTACCGGTATTCAATATCCCGGGGGGAGAATTTTCTGCTTACAGCATGAGTATGTATGTAAATGTGAGGGCGGTCAACCGTCAAAAAATGGTGTCACCTGTTGTATCAAGCGGCCCCTTTAGCCTGAACACACTGCCAAGGGAACCCATAGTCAAACACAATTTGAATAATCAAACGGGGATGCTTGATATCAATATAGAAAATATTGCCGATGATGGTGCACCTGTGTCCGGCGTACAATACCGGGTAAGGGACATAGAATCGGGACGTACTCTGCAGGACTGGACAGGGATCGATGATTTTTCAGACAGCAGGGCAACCGGAAGGACCGGGGGGACCGGTATCGGCATCCCGGCACAGGATACTGGTATTGCCGGACTGGATGGACAGGTTTCCGGCACTACAGGCACTGGCACAGTTAAAGCAGGGAGCGCCAGTACAAGTACACAGGTGGAAGGTTTTGGCAACGCCGGTCTGGCTGTAGATGTCCAGGCAACCAGCACTACCGGTCACAGCACAACAACAACGGTCCAGAATACAACAACGACGGCGGTGCAAAGTTCCGTCTTTAACCCTGTGGGGATAACAGGGTTTAGATAACCGGTCATTATTAATCGTACATGAAGCCCCATGCGTGGGATGGTCGCAAAACTATAAACGGGATCAATATATGAAGAATTATATTTTACTATTTCTATCAATTGCGTGCCTGGTTGCAGGTAAACCTGCCACAGGCAGTGATGTGCAGACGAGGATAGTTACCCTGCAGGATGAAGTTTACATTTATCATACAAAAAGATTGCCGGCAGGTTACGGATTCAACATTTACCGCCAGGACAGTCCCGGAGGTACATTCCATCTTCTTAACCAGACGCCCGTAACCCGTGCCCGCAGCTCGGGCGTACTCCAATCCCAACTGGGAAGCCGCTACCGTGAAGTTATGGAATTCTTCGAAGCCGAAGGTGCAGGCGAGTTGTGGCTTTTCCTTCAAAGCAGGTATTTTGAGACAATGGTGGCTGTTTCACTTTTTCCCGAGCTGGCCCATAGTATGGGGATGTTGTTTGTGGACAGAACGGCGCCAATAGGATCGGAGGTGACATACCGGCTTGAATTTGTCAATCTGCTGGGAAATGTTGTGGATGAACCGGTTTTAAGCCGGCTGAGGCTTGAACCCGCTCTTCCCGCTGCCCCTTCGGGACTTAGGGCGGAAAACGATGGTGAGAGGGTTACCCTTCACTGGCGCTATCCAAGGGTTTCCCGCGAGGATGACGATAAGGTGATCAGGTTTTACGTTTACCGGATAAACCCTCAGACCGGCAATCCTGAACTCGTTGATGAAGAGATTCTTCTTAGGAACAATGCATATGCCGAGCATTTATATTTTTTCAGGTCCCCGGTTGTCAATGTAACTGAACAGTATTTTGTTACTGCCGCAGATATAACCGGCCGGCAAAGCCTCCCAAGCGAGGTGCTCAGTTACGAGATCGTACATATTGCCCCGCCACCGGTAGTTGAAGATTTACTGGTAATGGAAACAGAGGGGAATCATGCACAGCTGACCTGGAGCCCGTCTGTTGATCCGGCCGTAGCAGGCTATCATATATATCGCACCGATGATCTGTCAGTCCCTTTCAGGCAGGTTACGCCAGAACCGCTTCCTGCCGGGCAAACAGGATTTATTGACAGGGAAGTTGCCGGGGGGAGGACATATTTCTACCAGGTAACTGCAGTAAATGAGGCAGGGGCAGAAAGTGGGACCGGTGCCCTTGTGATGACCCGCCTCAGAGATATTACCCCTCCTCCGCCCCCCCTGAATCTTACTGCCGGCTACGATACTCTCTATGGCGGAGTAAAGCTTAAGTGGGATAAAACTGAGATGCCTCCCGACTTCAAGACTTTTATAATACTCCGGCGAAGGGAGGACCAGTGGGAATCCAAGGCTTTAAGCAGGCTTAATTTTGGCGATCTGCGTGAAACTTCATATATCGACACCAGTGGATTCCAGGAAGGCATTACATATCGCTATATCGTTTATTCATCCGATTATGCAGAGAATTATAGTGACACTGTAGCCATTTCTCTTGAGATACCGCTTTTAACACCTCCCGATCCGCCGTCAGGGCTTCTTGCCGTCAACGACAGGGGGATAAGGGTCAATCTTAACTGGAGCGCTTCACCTTCGATTACCGCACAGGAGTATATCATTTACCGGGGCAACGCGGATGATCTTACCGAACTGGCAAGGATGCCGCTTACCCAGCGCTTTTACCGCGATGAAACTGCTGAGCCGGGTAATACTTATGTATACGCGCTGAAGGCCGTCGACAGGGCGGGAAATGAAAGCCGGTTTTC
>SLGC01000105.1 GCA_007123885.1 Bacteroidales bacterium
CGTATCTGGCTTTCAGCCTTACCGGATCCATTCCTCTTGCATTCAACTGCACTGGATTGATTATATCGAAGCCGGCTTCTATGAACAGCGGTATAAATGGTTCAACCGCACCGCAGGAATGCTTGAAGGTTTTCCATGATGTATTTGAATGGATCCAGTTATTGATTTTCCTGTAAAAAGGCTGCCAAAGGCCGGTAAACTGCTCAGGAGAGCAGAAAGTGGAATCCTGCGTTCCGAAATCGGTTCCACATATATAGACAGCATCAATATTATCGCCGATTACACTATGAAGGAGCGGGAGATTCTCAAGAGCGACTTCCGTCTGGCCTTCAAAAACCTTTTTAATATATTCCGGTCTGGTGAGTATGGACATGTACCATTCCGATATATCACGTATTCCTTTCGGGTTTTTCAGCTTGATACCCGGGATGTGGGCGATATCGCCAAGTGCAGTTCCACCCAGTCCTGCAATCACCGCTCTTCCCGTAGCTCTTGCATTTTTTGTGATCTCTTCCCAGTATTGGAGATCCCCTTCTTTTACCAGCCCATATTCTTCCAGATTATCTTCAGGATCAAGACTTTCTTCTTCAATTGGCTGCTGGCGTATGATCGCATCAAAGAAATATCCGGTTCCCGGCATACGACCCGAAGGGGATCCGGAAATATCACCTTGAGGATACATGAGTACATCTCCTTTCTGATCGGTCGTTGTATTAAAGTCAACGGGAACCATTACTACCTGGTTCCAGGGAGTCCTGAACTCCTTTAGCGGCTCCTGGTTACTGAAACCGTATGAAGTGTTCCTCCCCCTTACCGGAACTACGTCCACTCCAATAATATCCATCAATTCGTGATCGACTTCTCCCAGCATCTGGCCCGGATCGATAACCCTGACAGGCCTGTATTCAAGGCCGTAATAACGCCTCAGATTCTCAACGGCAAGCACATGAAGGCCTGTCACATTTGTCGATCCGAAATCAATTACCATCCTGTCGGGCTGTTTATGATTTACCGTTAAATCAAATCGTTCTTTTGAAGTCATAAAGCTGAATTGTTAATGAAGAAAAGTGTGGAGATTACAAATTTACATGAATTTCCCATCAATTGAAAATACATCAGAGAGCAGGACATTGCATGGGAAATCCTCATTAATTATATAGAGATTTAACCCCATGTACCGACAGGCTGAAAATACGGATCTACTTTCCCCCATGGCCAAACACAAGGTTGGCACCGAACCAGAGGTTCAGGTTCCTTGTCCTGTCCGGGATGAAATTGGCAATTATGTTATCGCTCACTATGTAAAAATTGAATATCCTTCCACTGAACGACATGCCCATCCCAAAATTGGTAAAGCTCCTGTTCATGGCCGACCAGGAAAGTGATGTTGAAAGCCAGCGACTTGCAAGAATGTTGGCCGAAAGGGTAACGGCCTGTTCAATTCTGTTATGGTAAAGTTCCGAGCGACCGAGCAAACCCAGATTGATCAACGGATGAAACTCATAGGTAGCGCCCAGGTATATTCTTGCAGGAAGTCTCCGCATGTATGAACTTTTTGTTTCATCTACCTGCAGAAGTTGCCAGACCGAATCAAGCAGATGGTCGCCTGATCCTGTTCCCTGGGAAAAGTCAAACCCTTCATATACAAAATTATTTTCCATATTATAATTATGCACATCACCTTTCCAGTTTATGAACCCCAGATCGGTGAGACTTCCAAAAAGCTTCGTCTTGTCGCTGAGCCGGTAGATTACACCCAGATCAACGGCCACCCCGGCATTACTATTATTGAAGAAGAAATTTCGCAGACGGTAATCATCCCGGTCAGAATGGGATCTGATCCCCCCGTTTTTCCCATCCTCATCCTTAACAACAGCAACAGGCAGGGAAAAATCAAGCGAAAATTCTGATTCCAAAGAGATATTGTATGTGCCTGGATCTGTAAATAAATTCATTTTACTGCCCCCAAGTGAAATATTGGCCTTGCCGAATAATAATTTTGCCCTTCCTCCTATATCCAGCCTCTCATTTACTGTCGCAGACCATCCCAATGCGTACTCCCTGTAATACGTCATTTCAACTCCAAGATCTGAGAAATCAAGTGTTCTGCCGACAAACTGCTCGTTTCCCTTCAGGGCGAACAAAATAAAATCTTCCGGCAGGGTTGTACGCAACAGTGCCCTGTCGGCAATATTAAGAGAGAAATATGAAGTGCCCCTTCTTAAGCCAATGGATATGAAGCCTGCATACAGATCAGGAGATATCCTGTTACTGGTGTGCAAAATTGAAGTGAACGCCGAAGGATCGGCATCAGGATGCATGAAAGTGATTAGCGAATCGTATTGCGGATGCTTGAATACCATGTCGCTGAAGCGCGCAAAATTAGTTCCCGCATTAAAATTTAAGGTTGAGATCATTGGCAGGCCAATGAATAGATCATGGTTCTGCTGGTGTGCAGGATTCAAAAGGCCGGTCTGCGGTATTCTGTCCATAAAATAAAGCGATTGGCTCATCTGTGCCCTGAGATCTGCTGAGCCGGCCAGCAGTAAAAGCAATATCATTATTTTACCTGCTCTACCAGCCATTTTAGCAAGTTTATTTTCTCTGTAGCTCATATTTGAAATATTGGACATTCGGCGAAAGCGGTTTAATATTCAATATAAATTCCAGCCTTCAGTATGATTTTAAAATCAAGCTTGTCGGTTGTCAGAAATTTTACCGGTATCGCTTCATCCTGATTTTTTCCGGTATTCAGCCGGGCTGAAATTATGATGTTATCAGCTTGCTTTAAATAGTCGATAATCTGACCTGAGATCTCCAACTGTGCATCTGTAGAGATCTCGCTGCCTTCAATAACCTTTCCATGCTCACCTACTGAGGCAGATTCCATCACCAGTGTTTTATCAAAAGTATAAAGCACTTGATTTGCAAGTGAATCGAACAGGCTGATGCTGACTTCAGCTCCAAGGGGCAATGCATTTGTTATCTTGAGTTCAAAAAATAACCGTTCAAACCTGTCAATATCTTCAGGATCAAAATCAATACTCATGGTATCGGACAGGATCAGGTCTGAAAGCTGTACTTCGAGGGGCAGTACAAACTCTATATCCATACTGGCACTGCTTTTTGAGGTAATGAAGTTTGATTTGCCCCTATCACCTTCCGGATTTACCAGGACCGAAATATCAGGCTCCAGCGTCGTAGGTGGAATCGATATAAAATCTACAATGTTCGAATTATCCCTGTCGATCTGTATTTCACCGCTGTAAGTATCTAAAGGTTCTTCCGGATAACCAATATGGAAAACCTGCCTGCCGTTGTCATACAGGGAACCCTTCCTGCTTCCGTCTGTCGATTGGCCATTAATGTTCAGATATAGTTCTATGGGAAAACCGGCACTGTTCCTGTAAAATAACCTGGCAAGCGGACTGGAAAAGCGAAAATCTCCACTGATCCTTTTTAAGAATGCTAAATCAAGGGTTAACTCGTCAACAATAAAATCAAAATGTCCCTGATCAAAATACCCGCGGGCAAAACCTACTGAGAAATCAGTGAACCACAGATCAAGGCCGATAGCACCTCCGGAAAGATCAAATTCCACCATTTCATTTTCATCGGTCCCGGCAATTAAAGAATAATCTATCACAATTCTCACATCATCATCGATATCAAAATCAATATCTGAAAGCTCCTCATAGCCTTCCTTCCTGCCGCCACTGCCATCAGGAATTATATTAAACCCGCAGCCATCACCATTATGTCTGAAATTGACCAGGTCAACCTCAATTTCAACACCGTTTGCAGAATTATCTATTGAGTAGTTAACTACTGCCCTTTCCATATTAAGTTCAACAAGCTCTATGTCCTTCTCAAAGTTGAAAATAAGAATGTCCTGTCCGGCATCGATAACGGTTTTTTCAATTCTGGCCTTACCTTTTAATGCCCTCAGATCCGTCATGTCGATCTGGAAAACAATATCATCAGACATATCTACGTCAACCGCATTATTGCTTGAAGCAGTACTGAAAGCAAGAATATCAAGGAACATTTCCTGCCTGATCAGCAATTCTTCCATATCTGATACCAGGGTGACCGACTGGCCGGGACCAATATCCCGGAAATGGAATTCACCAGCCCCGGTAAGGCATGGCAGGTTTACAAGACGCACCTCAATACTGATATCGACCTGCAGGTTATTTGTAACTGTCAATTCAAGTTTACCAGAACTGAAATGGACATATTCGATATCCCCAATTTTTCCGGCTGACAGCTCTCCGATATTTTGTTCAGGGATGGCAGGAAAGACGGCAGACTTTCCGGCAGCACCATTAATAGTAGATTTTTCGGGTTCATTCAGCCGGTTCAGCAGTTCCTGCAGATCCATCACCGCCCCGGTATTCAGATCATTCATGCGAACGGAGTTGACTCCGAAGGAATGTTCCAGTGAATCGGGCAATGGAATTTCCAATGCATCTCCAAGTGACAGGGTAAACAGGGAATCCTGTCTCATCACTATACTTATTAAATTATCAGGATCTGCATGTATTTGGTCACTATTCGGTTTCAGCATGTTATAAAGCGACAGGTTGCCGTGGGCAAGAGGCATTACAAAAGTGGGATTATACCGGATCCTGTCGGAAAAGTCAAAATTATCCTTCAGGCATGACCCCAGGAAGATAATGATCAGTGTAAAAAGCAGAATGTCTTTAAGCTGTGCAACATTTCTTAATTTCATAGAATATTTTTAAATGATAATTTTTGTGATTACTTACATCTGGCGATGCTGTCTCATTTACAAGTCCTTTCTTACCTTGCTTGTTTCAAAATATGTTGCCGCTGTCATCCATTTCCTTAAAAGGAAATAGATTACATTCCAGCCGGAAATAGCTGATCATTATCCTGTCCGCTGAAACCCATATATAACAGGCCCGGAAGGAGGATGATCCCGGCAGTACACATCAAAACAGAACCTTATGAAAAAGAATGCAGCACTTTATTTACTGCTGTTCAAAAGCAGTTTTACAATAATTTGCACTTAAAGAACCGGTGCAATAATACGAAAAGATATTTTTTGGACAAACTGAAAAATTAAATTGACCAGGGGGTTTTCCGGGATCGCTGGTAAATTGGGGGTTGCCGGCGATTTTTTTTCAAAAATAATTTTAGCTGAAATATACGCTGAAATCGGACTATCCCCCGCCAAAGGATGGCAACCTTAACACCTGGAATATTTCGATCACACATGCCTTTCGGGCAAAGCCCCGACAGGAGATGACTGCGCCCGGAGCAGGCTCCGGGACACGAACCGTCAGCGCATCCGGTTCTTCGATTAGTTGGAGATTTTTAAGATTACCTTAACGTCACAGATAATCCGCCACGTTACCCGTTAACAGACCTCGGGTCAAATACAGCGCAATGGACATGCACAGTTCCTGTTTCATTGTTAATTGATAATTAAATGGAGAGTACGTTAAGCAATATTAAAAAAGATTGATATTTTTACGGTCGCAATTTCCCGATAATAAAAATAATAATCTGCAGGAAACAGGATATGGATTTTTTCAATACAGTCATAACAGGTACCGGAAGTTATATACCAGAGGTCAGAATTTCAAATGGTGAATTTGCCAGCCAGATTTTTTTTGAAAAAGACAACAGCAAAATCGACAGCCCGGGTGAAGAGGTGGTTGCCAAATTCAAGGATATAACCGGAATAGCAGAACGACGATGGGTGACTGAAAATCAGAACAATTCTGATATTGCCGCCATTGCAGCCCGCAGGGCAATAGAAGATGCCGGTGTTGATCCTGAAAGTATAGATCACATAATACTTGCCCATAACTTCGGTGATGTATTACAGGGATCCATCCAGTCAGATTTCCTTCCCTGTCTTGCTGCACGGGTTAAGAACAAGCTGGGTATCAAAAATCCTGCATGCGTTGCATATGATATTGTTTTCGGCTGCCCGGGCTGGGTTCAGGGATTGATCCACGCAGATTCCTTTATCAGGACGGGACTCGCAAGCCGCTGCCTTATTATTGGTGCAGAAACTCTTTCACGTGTGGTGGACAAATATGACCGCGACACAATGATCTTTTCCGATGGTGCGGGCGCAGTTGTGGTTCAAGGTGAGAAATCAGAACAGAAGCGCGGCATCATTGCATCGGCAACAGTATCACACACTACCCAGGAAACCTATTACCTTTACCTGGGCCGGTCAAATGCACCGGACAGCAAGCCGGGGATCCGTTATATCAAGATGCACGGCAGGAAGATCTATGAATATTCCATTTCCAGGGTTCCTCATGCAATGAAGGCAGCACTCGATAAGTCGGGTATTGCCATTGAAGAAGTAAAGAAGATACTGCTTCACCAGGCAAATGAGAAAATGGATCATGCAATAGCCATGCGGTTTTTCAGGCTCTACGGCATGAAACCGGAAATATCTGAAATGATGCCTATGAATATTTATGAACTGGGAAATAGCTCAGTTGCTACTATTCCCACACTTTATGACATGATCCTGAAGAAGGAGTTGAAAAACCACAATATCCTAAAAGACGATGTAATAATATTTGCTTCGGTGGGAGCAGGAATGCATATCAACGCAGTTGTATACCGGCAGTGAACTATTTTCTCTCAGGCCTGCCTGATACCCGGACGTCGGGTCTCTTGAATTCCCTGTTCCTGTCAAAAAGATACCTCCATGTAATATGGGTTTTCTTTGTAACAAATCCCAGCTGATCGGTAAGCTTAAGCATCGCCGGGTTAAAGTCACCTATCCAGTTCAATTCAATGTCATTATAAATAAACCCGGGCCTGGTGGCAATATCGGCAAATGCCATGATCATACCTCCCTCAACACCTTTCCCCCTGTAATCCGGCACGACACCAAATATCACCCCGTAAGCCTTTTTGCATGTTTTTTTCCATTTATGATAAAGGAACTTCATCTTGCCCACCAAATCCATTTTCCCGTTCAGATGCCTGACAATCTGATTTATTTCGGGTATCATGATATAAAAGCCTATCGGCTCATCCATATGGTATGCAAACCAGATTAGCTTTTCGTCCATAATTGGTCTGAAACTTTTCAGAAGTGACATTGCATGTATCCTGGTAATTTTTTTAATCCCTGAAAACCCCGCCCAGGCCTTGTTGTAAACCAGCCTGAACTCTTCGGCAGCTTTCTCAAGGTTCCTTTTATCAATATGCCGGAATGAATAATCAGGATTGCTGAAAACCCGCTCAGCCTTCTCAAGTATGACAGGATGAATGCCCTCAATACCGATATCTCTTTGAAGAGTATACTGGTTGAAATAATTTTTGAATCCGTATGCCTCAAAGAGCTTTTTGTAATAACCAAAATTCCATGGAACACAGTAATTTGGTTCGGAAAAGCCATCCACCAGCAATCCCCACCAGCGATCCCGGTCACCAAAGTTAACCGGCCCGTCCATAGCCTCCATTCCCTTTCCTTCAAGCCATTCCCTGCATGCCTGAAAAAGCATGAAAGCGGCCTTTTCATCATTTATACATTCAAAAAAACCCATCCCGCCGGTTGGCTGGTCGTCATTCCTGGCTATTTTCCAGTCATAAAAAGCTGCTACCCTTCCGATCGTCTTCTCCTCCTTTTTCAGTATCCACCTGATACATTCACCATTTCGAAAGGATTTGTTGACTGAGGGGTCAAAGACTTTTTCAACATCTTTATCGAGTGGGCGTATCCAGTTCTTTTCATTCCTGTAGAGCCGCACAGGAAGCATCAGGAATTCCTTACGGCAATTCCTGTCATTTACCTCTTCAAGAGAATAAGTGTTATCCATGATATACCTGGCTTGATGCCCGGAAAGAAGAATTCCGGATAATATGGCAAATATAGAAAACATCCTTTAAAAAAACCGGTCACCGCCCGGAGTAATGGTGAGCAATTTATCAAAGTGTCAAAAACCATTATCTTTGCCCTTTAAAAATCAGCCTAATCTTTAAAATCCCTCCGGAATAATGCATAACAGTAGGATCAGGAATATAATATGGGACTGGAACGGGACGCTTCTGGACGACATGGACATATGTATAGACTGCATGAATGAAATGCTGAAAAACAGATCATTGCCCCGGCTTGCACATGATCATTACAGGGAGATATTCACATTCCCGGTTAAAGATTATCTTACAGGCATCGGATTTGATTTTTCAAAAGAAGACTTTGAAATCCCTGCCGGGGAATTTATTGATCTTTATAATTTTAAATTCAGGGAAGCGAATCTTTTCAACGGAGTTCATCAATGTCTGAATCAGTTCAGGGAACAGGGATATAAGCAGTATATCCTTTCTGCCCAGGAACAGACTCTGCTTAACCGGCTGGTTGATCATTACGGGTTATCAGGAATATTTGAATCGGTTACCGGCACTTCCGATAATTATGCCCACAGCAAGATCGAAACCGGGAAAAGAATGATGAAAGATCTGAAATTGAATAACCCCGAATGTATGATTATCGGAGATACACTGCATGATTATGAAGTGGCTGTGGCACTGGATATCAAATGCATTCTGGTTTCCCATGGCCATCAGTCGCCTTCCCGGCTGCGTTCGGCGGGTGTGCCGGTTACAGGCAGCTTACTGGAAATCCCGAAGTACCTCAATAATGATCATTTAGAACAAGGTATATGATCCAGGCAAAATTATTTTACCTGCTTGCCTGCACCTTCTACTGGCTCTGGTCGGCCGCCATAGTTGCAGTGTCATTGATACCCTCGGCAGGCATAGGCACTGCAGAATTTGGAAATATTGAATTCCGGATAGATTACCCCCTTCATGCGATTGCATTTTTTCCCTTACCATTATCGGCATGGATAACCTGCAATTACAGATCCTCTTCCCCCTCTGTATGTTTTGCAGGTATGATCGCCATATCGATAATACTTGCCATTGGTACTGAATTCATGCAGATAATGGTTCCGGGGCGCTCCTTTAATGTTATGGATATAATATCCAATATTTTGGGTATCATTCTCGGACTCTCCCTGGCTTTGGCTTATGCAGGAAAACGGACCTGGAAATACCGGCCGGAAAGGACAACGGAGAGAGAAAGATGAATGCTGTTCAGGATTGCTTCCGGATCTTCGTTATGCCGGCGGCATGGTTTGATATATCAAACAACACTGTCATGATCTCATTACAGGCAGCAGAGCTACTGATGCGATCCCGGTTTCCGGTTATCAACCGGTTGGAACCCTGCTTCCGGATCTCAACATGATGATCTTCTCTGGTTTTCTCTTCCTTCATTCCGGTTTTACCATTATCTGAAAATACCGACAGTGCCACTCTTACTTTCCTTAATGTTTTATTATGGCACTTTACCAGTTCACCTCGCTCCCGGTCATTGAAAAGATCTTCTCCATTCAGCCAGCTTCCGGCCATACGGCGAAGGTTTGACAGGGTTCGGGCTATAAGATCCAGATCCCTGACAAAGTAAAGGATACGTAAAGCCTCACTCACTCTTTCTTCCCTGATTCTTTGCCGGGTGATCTTAAGCAGGTAATTATCGATTTTGTCGCGCAGAAAATTGAATTGCTCTTCTTGCATTTCCAGATCATCCATCAAGGAACTATTTTTTTCCAGAAAAACAGGAAGCGACGATTCCACCATCCGGTAAACTATTTCTCCAGCTCTTTTAGCTTCTTCCCGGGCGAGGCTCAGGGCCATGACCGGGATACCAGTAAGCTTTTCATCACAATAATGTAAATCCTTTTTTGCAGGAACAGGTTTTGAAGGGACAAGATGTTCAAATAATCTTTCCATCACTCCTGTAAAGGGCAGGACAAGCATGGCCATAAAAAGGTTGAATATCATATGGGCATTGGCAATCTGCCTTGGAACATTGGCGGATAGCCTGACCAGCTCATTCCCGTCCGGAAAACTCTCAGGGGAAATATATTGTATCAAAAATGCAAACCGGTCAATCCACCAGAAAAAAAGCACTATTCCAAGGATCTTGAACAGGAAAACAGCAAGCGCCACTTTTTTTGCTTCACGGCTTCTCCTGATTCCGGCCAGCAATGAAGTTACAGCAATGCCGGCATTTACTCCGAAAAGCAAGGGTATGGAAGCTTCCAGCGTTAAAAGCCCCTGTGTTCCCAGTATTATCATGATCCCAATAAATGCAGTGCTGCTTCTGATAAGAACAGTGAAGAGAGTTCCGGCAAGAATACCATACAGAGGATTTTCAAGTTCGCGCAGCAACTGGATGACAGGATCATAGCTTCGAAACGGATACAAGGCTTCCGACATGACTTCCATGCCGAAAAAAAATACTCCGAAGCCCAGGATGATATTCCCGGCATGATGGAATTGCTCTTTTTTGCCAAGGGTCAGCAAGACGAACCCGGCTGCTACGAAAAGCAGAGAAATATCGGTAAGCCGGAAGGCAATAACCTGTGCTGTCAGCGAAGTGCCTATAGCAGCACCCATGATGATAATCATGGCCTTCCGGAACTTCATCATTCCGGCATTTGTGAGGCTGACAAGCATCGAGCTGACTTCACTGCTGCTTTGAATCACCATGTTAATGAATGCTCCGATTCCCAATCCCTTTAAAGGGTGGCTGGCAGAATTTCCGAGAACAGATCTCATCCTTGCTCCGGCAGAACAGAGCATGCCCCTTCTCATGGCTCCCAGTCCCAGAAGAAAAAGTGCAAGTCCCCCGGTAAGTCCGATAAAAAAAGAGAGCAGCCAGTTTTTTTCCCTTACAAAAATATAGTAGATCTGTACGTTTTCCCCCGCCACCGACCTTATCCTGGCCATCACCTGGTATTCACCTCCTGCTGAACCGGCTCGAAAACCAACAGTGGCAACACCGGAAGGATCAGTGATAACCATATTCCTTTCAAGCTGGAAGTCCCTGCCTTCCGAAGGATAATTCACTACCTCAAAGATCACCGGTATTCCCGCCACAGGTTCCGATAGCTGGTTAACAACCCTTGCCCGCAGCGTTTCGGCGGGTCCGCCTGCATCTACATGCTGCCTGTCGCCTGAAAATCCGGGCTCTCCATCAATCGCGGGCTTCAGCAGGTAATATTCGGAGCTCCTGGCATCCCGGGGTACATCGGGCGATTGGCCCGGCATTCCGTGGACGGAGAAAAAAGCAATTATGAACGCAATCAGGATCATTCCTGTGTGTCTGTTGCAATGCATTGATTTAAGATGACCAATTCATCAGGCAGCTTTTTGATGCACCAGACCATCCTATTATAACTGTAATAACTGCCCTGCCTGGATCATAGTCCGAATGCCTCCCTTATCCTGTCTACTTCATCAAGTTTTTCCCAGGCAAACATGTCAACCTTTTTGTAATACCGGGGTTTACCATTTATAACTTTTGCATAGGTTTCTTCATCGGTATAATACACCTCAACTTCGGCTGCATATGATTCACGGCCAAAATGACCGTAAGCGGCTGTATTTTGGAAAACAGGATTCTTAAGTCCCAAACGCTTGATTATAGCATAGGGCCTGAGGTCGAACATCCTGGTTATCTGTTCCGCAATATCCGAATCGCTCATATCAACATTTGAAGTGCCGAATGTATTGAGGTACAAGCCCACCGGTTCTGCTACACCTATGGCATAGGCTACCTGCAAAAGCATTTCACCCGCCACTCCCGCTGCCACCATATTCTTGGCAATATGTCTTGCAGCATACGCGGCTGACCTGTCAACCTTCGATGCATCTTTACCGGAAAAAGCCCCTCCACCATGGGCTCCTTTGCCACCATAGGTATCGACAATGATCTTCCTTCCCGTCAGTCCGGTATCACCATGAGGACCCCCGACAATGAATTTCCCGGTTGGATTGACAAGCAGCTTGTAACCATTGTCAAAGAGCAGGCGGATGTTCTCAGGCAGAGTAGCTGAATTTCTGACCCTGGGAAGAAGAATTTTCACCAGGTCCTCCTTTATCCGGTTCTGTATTTCAACATCGGTACCCTCCATAGGATCATGCTGGGTGGAGATGACTATAGTATCAATCCTACTGGCAACATTATCTTTCCCATACTCAACAGTAACCTGAGCTTTGGCATCCGGCCGCAGGTATCTCATCTGCCTTCCTTCATGCCTTATGGCAGCCAGCTCCTGGAGTAATACGTGTGCAAGCTCAATTGGAACAGGCATGTAGTTCCCCATTTCCCTTACAGCGTACCCGAACATCATACCCTGATCGCCCGCGCCTTGATTTTCAACAGATTCTCTTTCAACACCCATGCTGATATCCGGACTCTGCTCATGAATAGTTGAAATAACACCACAGGACTCGGCATCAAATTTATAGTCTGATTTTATGTAGCCTATCTGCCTTACTGTTTCCCGGGCAATTTTTTGTATATCAACATAACCTTCCGTTTTAACTTCACCGCTGCAAATTATCAATCCGGTGGTCACAAGTGTTTCACATGCCACCTTTGATTCGGGGTCATACCTCAGGAACTCATCGAGCAATGCGTCGGATATTTGATCGGCAATCTTGTCCGGATGTCCCTCCGACACCGATTCAGAAGTAAATAAATGACTCATTTTAAAAATTTTAGTTAATTAAAGATGATCCGGGGGATTTGATTTGGAAGATTGTTATCAGAATGGAATACATTTTAGCATTTTTTTCTGTGGTTGCAATCAGTCAAATCCGTCCACCTGAATTTCGGCACAAACTTACGGATAAATTGAATGTATTCCAATTAATTTATACTGATATTGTGCGACATCGAAAACTTTGCATTACCCGGTTAGCTCCCTGAATATGCTTTCAAGGGATCTTTCCTCTTTTTGCAGGGAAAGTACGGTTATATTCCGGTTGACTGCAAAGGCAAAAACAGAGGCGCGTATATCGGCACCAGGGCTGCTTTCAATAATCCAGATCCTGTCCCTTACATTCTTAACTTTACCGGCCCCGGGAATTGTCAGCAGATCCTCGTGCAGGGGGTTAGGATCAAATTCAACGGTAACAAGCTGTCGTTTCAGTCCACCGGGCCGGGTAATGTTTTCTCTTGTATCATTGGCCACAACACGGCCTGAGTTAATGATAATTATCCTGTCACAAATAGCCTCCACCTCCTGCATTATGTGAGTGGAAAGCATTACCGTCTTACTTTTGCCTGTTTCTGAAATAAGGTTGCGTATCCCGACAATCTGGTTGGGATCCAGCCCTCCGGTTGGTTCGTCCAGTATAAGCACATCAGGGTCATTTATCAAAGCCTGGGCAAGTCCGACACGCTGCCTGTATCCTTTTGAAAGGGCAGCGATCTTTTTGTGCTTCTCCTTTTCAAGTCCGGTGAGTCCGATCATCTCATCAGTCTTCTTGTCCGGATAAGGGATCCGGTAAAGCCTGGCAACAAAATTAAGGTACTCCTTTACGTACATATCAGTGTAAAGAGGGTTGTTTTCAGGAAGATAGCCTATCTTTTCCCTTACGCTCAATGAATTTTCCATAACATTGATCCCGTTTACATACACCTCTCCGGAACAAGCAGGTATAATACCGGTTATTATGCGCATCATGGTAGTCTTCCCTGCCCCGTTGGGACCGAGAAAACCAAGGACCTGACCCTCTTCAGCACTGAAGGATACATCATCAAGAGCAAGCTGATCTCCGAATTTCCTGGTTATATTTTTTACCTCTACCGGCATTGATGTAATAATTAATGATGCTGCTAAAATATAAAATTCCCTTAAGAGTTGAATTTTTTCACTCCATTTTCCTATCTAAATGATTTTTACTGTGTATCTTTAATATAAGTGCCTCAGGTTATACCCGGCTTATTCAGATCATCCGGAAAACGACACGGCAAAACATAAGGGAAAAATCTGCCCGGAACTGAAACGGGGCAGAGTCCAGAAGTATCGTATGGTATTAGTTGTGTCCGATCCCCAAGGTCGGGGTATTGAACCACTTTAAGGATAAAATATTTCAGAATGGAAATCGATCACCGCAAACTAATTGCTGAACCGGGAAACGATATAAGACTGGAAGATTATGATACCGGGTATACCGGCAATTTCACGTCAAAGAAAAAAGCCCGGAAAAAATTGAAAAGTGATGCAAAAAGAACTGCTGCATTGCAAAAAAGGCTATATGCAGCCAACAGGCATTCCCTTCTTATAATATTCCAGGGAATTGACGCATCAGGTAAAGATGGGACCATAAGACATGTAATGTCGCGGATAAATCCCCAGGGATGCGAAGTTTACAGTTTCAAAACGCCCTCAACCGAAGAACTGCAGCATGACTTCCTGTGGAGGACAACCAGACGCATGCCACCCAGGGGTAAAATAGGGATATTCAACCGTTCGTATTATGAGGAGGTATTGATTACAAGGGTGCATCCTGAATTTATCCTCAATCAGAATATCCCGGGTATTTTTACCGCTGCCGATATAGATGAACGGTTTTGGGAAAAACGGTATAGCCATATAAATAATTTCGAAGAACACCAGAGTGACAGCGGTACTGTCATCCTTAAATTCTTCCTCCATCTTTCAAAACAGGAACAGAAAGCCAGGTTTCTCTCACGTATTGATAATGATAAAAAAAACTGGAAATTCACTATCAGTGACATCAATGAGAGAAATATGTGGGATACATATCAGCATGCCTTTGAAACGGCTATAAACAAAACATCTACACCATGGGCTCCCTGGTACATCATACCGGCCGATAATAAATGGTTTATGCGGACCGCCGTCGCAAGTATCCTTGTTGAAACACTGGAAGAACTCGATCCGAAATTTCCCCGTACAGATCCTGAACAAAAGAAAAGCCTGCTGGAAGCAAGAGAACTTTTACTGCAGGAAGGCAGGAAATAGAACGAGCAGTTCATTTCCTGAAACAGATGCAAAATCGCCGGTTGCAAAAAGATCTTTTTTCCTTGTTTTCCATAATGCTTAATACATTAGTTTGTATTCCGGAACCCGGTAAAGGTTATCAGGAGAGGGTTTTAGTTTTGATCCATTGGATTTTCCGAGAATGATCTCAAAAAGGTTATTTTTGCATAATATTTTTATCAACTAATATAGATCATGAGTATTAAAAACAGAACTAAAATAAAGGAAGCACTTAATTCTACAGAATTAAACAGGACCATCACAGTAAAAGGCTGGGTCAGGACCCGTCGAGGAAACAAAAAGATCGCATTTATAGCCCTGAATGACGGATCAACCATAAACAATATACAGGTTGTTGCCGATGTCCCCTCATTTCCCGATGAACTACTCAGACATATAACCACCGGTGCTTCTGTTTCGGTAACCGGAAAACTTGCACCATCTGTTGGAAGCGGCCAGAACGTTGAAATTCATGCAGAAAACATTGAACTTTATGGTTCTGCCGATCCTGCCAGCTACCCGTTGCAAAAAAAGGGTCATTCGCTGGAGTTTCTCAGGGAGATTGCGCATCTCAGACCTCGTACAAATACTTTTGGAGCCATTTTTCGCATCCGGCATACCATGTCGTATGCAATTCACAAATATTTCAATGACAAGGGCTTTTTCTATCTGCATACCCCGATCATAACAGGATCAGATGCAGAAGGAGCCGGTGAGATGTTCAGGGTTACAACACTCGATATGATGAACCCACCCAGAACCGAAGACGGAAAGATAAATTACCGGGAAGATTTCTTCGGAAAGGAAACCAACCTTACTGTATCCGGACAGCTTGAAGGTGAACTGGGGGCACTTGCCCTTTCGGATATATATACTTTCGGTCCTACCTTCAGGGCAGAAAATTCCAATACACCCAGGCATCTGGCTGAATTCTGGATGATCGAGCCTGAAATGGCCTTTTATGACATAAACGATAACATGGATCTCGCCGAGGATTTCCTTAAATTTCTTACTGAATTTGCTCTCGGGCATTGTTATGATGACCTCCTGTTCTTAAACAATATGTATGACAAAGAACTTCTTGACAGGTTAAAGTCGGTAACCAGTACTGATTTTAAAAGAATAACATATACCGAGGCAATTGATATTTTATCATCATCGGGAGTGAAATTTGAATTTCCCAACAGCTGGGGCTCAGACCTGCAATCTGAGCATGAAAGATATCTTGTGGAGAGGCATTTTAAAAAACCTGTTATAATAACCGGGTATCCAAAGGATATAAAGGCATTCTATATGAAGCAAAACGATGACGGGAAAACTGTACGGGCCATGGATGTGCTTTTTCCCAGGATTGGTGAAATAGTAGGCGGATCGCAACGGGAAGATGAGCTGCTTAAACTTGAAACCCGCATAAAAGAACTGGGATTGCCGGAAAAGGATCTTAAATGGTATCTGGATACAAGGCGATTTGGCAGCGTTCCCCATTCAGGGTTCGGACTTGGTTTTGAAAGGATGATGCTTTTTATAACCGGGATGAGCAATATCAGGGATGTGATGCCGTTTCCAAGAACGCCTAAAAATGCTGAATTTTAATAAAATAACGGTTCCACGGAACTAAAAAGCATAAATTTTTTGCAAATATTTTGTAAATTGCCATAAGATTATACAGCCGGATAATAAAATATAAAATGAAGGAGTAACAGCATCATGCTAAAACAGAGATTACAGCAAAAGTTGCTTCAGAAGCTTTCACCGCAGCAGATTCAGATGATCAAGCTGCTGGAAATTCCTACAATGCAACTTGAGCAGAGGATTAAGAGGGAGCTTGAGGAAAATCCTGTACTCGAGGAGGGGGAAATTGAAGATCCGGATGTTTCCCTGCAGGAAGAGGATATGGATAATAATGAGCCAGATAAGGATGATGAAGAATTTTCACTTGAAGATTACATAGAAGATGACGACATCCCCAATTATAGACTTAGCACAAATAACTATTCTGAAGATGACAAAAAACCTGATTTCCCTATCGGGGCTACATCGGGTTTCCAGTCACATCTTGAAAGCCAGCTGGGCCTCAGGTCACTTAGTGAAAAACAGGAAATACTTGCACAGTACATCCTGGGTAATATGGACGACGACGGATACCTCAGGCGGAAACTTGAAGCAATAGTTGATGATCTGGCCTTTACCCAGAACATAACAGCTACAGAAGAAGAACTGTATGAGATATTGCAGATAATCCAGGATTTCGATCCCCCGGGGGTGGGTGCCCGGGACCTGCAGGAATGTCTTTTCCTGCAGATTATCCGGAAGAACCAGTCCGAACCGGCTGTAGCCCTGGCAAGGAAGATCATAAAAAATCATTTCGCGGAATTCACACGCAAGCATTATGATAAGATAATCAAGAGGATAAACATAAATGAAATGGAATTGAAGATGGCCATAGACGAGATCCTCAAGCTCAACCCACGGCCCGGAAGTTCCTATAGTGACCCGATGCAGAATACTGTCCAGCATATAGTTCCTGATTTCATACTGGATATTAAAGATGGGGAATTTGTTCTGAGCCTTAACTCCCAAAACGTGCCCGAACTCAGGATCAGCCGGACCTACTCGGAAATGCTCGAATCTTATGTCAGGCAAAAAGAGAGGAGAACCAAGGAAGAAAGGGACACAATCAGTTTTGTGAAGCAGAAACTGGATTCTGCAAGATGGTTCATAGATGCAATCATCCAGAGACAGAACACTCTCATGCTCACCATGAACGCCATTATTGAGTACCAGAAAGATTATTTTGCAGAAGGGGATGAAACCAAGCTCAAGCCAATGATCCTGAAAAATATAGCCGATAAAACAAGCCTTGATATCTCTACCATCAGCAGAGTCGCAAACAGCAAGTATATACAGACACATTTCGGAATTTTTCCCCTCAAATCTTTCTTTTCCGAAGGACTTCAGCGGGAATCGGGCGAGGAAGTATCCACACGTGAGATCAAAAACATACTGGCCGAATGCATCACTAAAGAAGATAAAAGAAAACCACTGACTGACGAGAAACTGGTCTCCATACTCAGGGTCAAGGGCTATAATATTGCCCGCCGGACAGTTGCAAAATATAGAGAACAGCTTAATATACCCGTTGCCCGGCTCAGAAAGGAGCTCTGATTGCCCTAAA
This sequence comes from Bacteroidales bacterium, assembly GCA_007123885.1. Taxonomy (GTDB): domain Bacteria; phylum Bacteroidota; class Bacteroidia; order Bacteroidales; family PUMT01; genus PXAP01. The sequence goes on from SLGC01000105.1 coordinate 18,055, forward strand.
AGATCTGAAATGAAGCTTTATTTTGCAAAATTTATATCAGTGATTTTTCATCCCCTTATAATGCCTCCGGCCGGCTTGTTGCTTCTTTTCAATTCCGGCACATACCTGGATTTTCTTACCTGGCAACAACAAAGAGCCATCCTGATGATATATTTTACCGGCACAACAATACTTCCCCTTACTACCATTCCCATGCTGATGCTCCATAAGATGGCTACAGATCTAAGGATGGAAAAACATAGTGAGCGTGTTGTTCCCCTTATGATTACCGTCATTTTTTATGGTTTTACATGGTATATGCTCTTCAGGCTGAATGTCCCGGGACTGATAACGATCTATTCGCTCACTGCAACACTTGCCGTATTTATCGTAGCCCTGATATCCATCAAGTGGAAAATCAGCCTGCATATGACGGCTTTGGGTGCCCTTGCCGGAACGCTTTTGGCGGTTGCTCTAAGATTCAATGTCAACCTGCAACTTTTCATGTCGATAATATTTATCTTCGGAGGATTGGCCGGATGGGCAAGACTCAGCCTCAAAGCCCATACACCATCGCAGGTTTATGCAGGCTATATTATGGGACTGGCACTGGCTTTTATTATGATCTACAATCACTAAGTGCATTTTTCACACATTCCTGAAGCATGTTGGTCTTCCCGAAATATCCGGGTTTGGGAAGATCGGTTCCCGGCAGGGCTTCCATGGCCAGAACCATATCAATATTAAAATCCTTTTGGGTTATCATCTTAAACCAGCCCTTGTCATCCAGCCACCGCGCAAGATACAGCTGCTCAGTCTGTCCCGGTGTAGGAACGAGCACTGCTCTTTTACCGAGAACCAGCAAATCCATCACTGAGCTATATCCACTGCGACATATCACAAGACGGGAGTTGCAGATTGCCTCATAAAGGGCTTTTGAATCAAGAAAAGATACTACATCAAGATTCTTTACCGATCTCTTTTTTACCGGATCTGAAGGCACGCCCCTTACGATCATAGCGCGGACACATGCAGAAAGGCATTGGCAGGTTATCTTTTTCTCAAGTATGCTTCGTTGGGGCTCGGGTCCGGACAATATGAACAGGATCCTGTACCTGTACCTTTTTCCGCCGCTGGTGTCTGATCCTTGACAGTCAGCACGTTCACCATCCCTGCAACTATTCATGTTCCGACGAAAACCAGGTCTGTCCGACCCAAACCTGCTCAGCCATCCTGTGAAGCGGACAAGGGGTAGCCTGTTCCAGCCCTCAACCAGTTCTCCGGAAGCAGGTGCGCCGGGAAAATCCGGGATCCAGCATTCATTGAAGTTTCCTGCCCATTTTTTGATAACAGCCGAAAGAGAATTTTCCAGTGGTTTAAAAAAAGCAGGCAATTGCGGCCTCAGCTGATGGGTTATCAGTATCGATGGGATTGAATCATGAAAGAGTCCGTAACGATTATCCGAAATGATCAGGTCCGGGCCCAGTCTGCCGGCCAGAATCTTCAGCATCTTTTTTTCCCGTTCAATATGGTATAAAAATGATGGTAACTGCAAAAAAAGATGGGGCAATAGCCAGTAACGGGAATAGGAAACAGAGAAACCCGGGAATGGTACGATTTCTATTGCGCCCATTCCGGGTTCCCTTCCTATAAGTTCGGCTCCCGGACCTGAAGATGCAACAACAACACGGCATCCTGCATTTCTGAAAGCCTTTATTACAGGAATACACCTGGCTGCATGACCCAGTCCCCAATCCATGGGGCAAATCAGTATTTTTTTCTCAGGCAACTGTTGTTATAATTGAGCGTACCGATCTTTTTGTAAATTACATTTTAAAGCGGCCCTCAGCAAAATTTTATGCTGACACCTGTACGGGGATACCCAGCCTGCTAACCATCGAAGCAATATCCCTGAGTTTTGAGGCAGCTATCCTTTGCAGTCCCTGCAGGGGAGTATCCCGTGCAATCGTATATACCATCACCATCTCCGGATTCAAATCTTCTACAAGCTTCAGCCAGTCATGCAGTTCTCCGGCAGAAGTATTATCAAAGCTCCTGTTTCCGATCATACCTTTTATGAACATTGTCTGAAGCACAAATTTACCGCTAAACCTTCTTATGTTATCCAGAAGACGATCCATCCGGAACCCATCTCCGGGCTGGTTCAATAACCGCATGGTTTCCTCTCTTGCTGAATCCACCTTCAGGATGTTCTGGTCAACTTTTTTAAGGGCAAGAAAAACAGAGTGATCATCGAGCATGGTTCCATTTGAAAGTACTGCTATTTTAGCCTCCGGTGCAAACAGGTTGCGCAGTTCGACCGTATCCGAAATGATCCTGCCGAATTCAGGATGAATTGTAGGTTCACCATTCCCTGCAAAAGTAATGGTATCCGGGAACTTTCCCTGCCGTTGCATTAATATGAGCCGTTTTTTCAGTTCCTCTTTTACCAGTCCGCCGGAAGGAAATCCTCCGCTGAAAAACGGCTGACGGTCTGTCCAGCCGCATTCACAGTAAATACAGTTAAAGCTGCACCATTTCCTGTCAGAAGGCAACAGGTTTATGCCAAGCGATATACCCAGCCTGCGGCTGTTTACCGGTCCGAAAACAATGCGGTCAAAAAGAAAAGTAGCCATTATAATCCTAAATTGTCTGCGAACTTAAGATTTTTTATGTAAACAAAAGTACCGGTAAATAAAAATTTTAAAAGGGTTAAAATTCCCCCCTGCAACAGGTCGCCGCCCGGCTTGATAATTTAACAGTCTTTTCCGTAATTATTCCGGCATATGTATCTTATTAGCATCTATGATAATAGTCATTGTATAAGTCATATTTAGCCATATTTTTGCAATTAATAAATAACCCCTAAAAAGACCGAAAAATGGCCGGACCCATAACGCCAGAACCTTTTGAATGGAAAGAAGAATATAAAGTAGGAGTTGATGCTGTTGATGCACACCGCGAAAAATTCTTCGGGATAATAAATAAGCTAAAAAAAGTAATTACAAAACGTGATTGTAAAATAAATGTTGCAGATATCTTCTTTTCACTGGTTCATTACGCAGAACATTATCTTATCCAGGAAGAGATCTATCTGAAAGAATCCGGTTATCCGGGATTTTCCAAACATCAGCAAATCCATAATGATTTCATTGAAAGAATAATTCAGTTTAAGGAAGACTACAGGAACGGCAAACCTGATGTTTGCGAGGACATGTATTTTTATCTTGAAAACTGGCTCAGAGAGCATATCCTGCATTATGATATTCAGGCTGTAAAGTATTTAAAGGAAAAAGGTGTCAAGTAATCTTTTTCAGTAAATTTTTCTGAGCCGGCTATCCGGAAGCAATCTCATTCCGTTTATATCCGCACCTTCTATAATATTCAGGCCGGGTGTTTTACCCGGTTCAATACTACCGGTTGTATTATTGCATCCAATGGCAGTGGCACCATTTATTGTTGCCATGTTAAAAAGGAGCGGCAGCGTGAACTTGCCGGATGCCTCCTGCAGCTTATATAATAGTTTTATCATTTCCATCTGTCCGAATGTTGCAATTACCGGCAAAGCACCATCTTTGTCCGAAGCCCTGAAAATCCACTTTACAGATGTACGGTCAAAGCATTGAAAAAAATGTTCCATATCCTGAAAAACACGGAAATCAAGCTTTTTACCGTAAAGGCTTACCCATGAAAAGAGCCCTTGCTCCCGTTGATCTCCGGTATCAGTATCACCTGTCCGCCCCCCGACCCTTATACCTCTTTCCAGCAGCCACAGATTTTCCCTGTCACCACACATGACATCGGCCAGACCGGGAATTATGATCCCACTGTGATATTCCACTGAAGCCTGTTCCCGGAAAGATAATTGTCCCCGGCTTACCGAGATGATCATTCCACTATTGTCGAGCTCTATGACGGCATTTCTGACGGGAGGAGAAACTATGGGAAAAACCAGACTGGCGGCGATCTTCGGCATACGTCTATCTTTACGGAAGAGCTGAAGCTTCAGCCCTTGAGAGGGTTATATCCTGAACTTCTGCATGTCTTTCAAAACCTTCTTCCCGGTTTTCCATATCAAGCACTCTGCCCCTGATATGGGTAACATCGGGATTGGTCAGCTGGGCAGAAACAGTTATATGCCTTGAATATCCGTCCTTCCTGAGAACGGCGGTGCCAAAGCTTTCCACATGGCCCTCCTCAGTGCCGTCATCATGCCAGAACCATATATTTACAGCCGGGTTAACCGATCCATCCTCAGGATCCAGCCTTATGTCAGCAGAAAAAGTGTATATTCCCGGACCGGGAATGGGAATATCAAAGCTGATCATTTTATTCTCGTCCGTTCCGGGAAACAGCCAGTTCCTGTCAAGGTTCCACAGATTCATTTGATCCCTTCGCGGGGGTTCAGCCTGCACAGGGGGGAAGGACTCATCAGGGCCTTCCATTTCTGCTTCGGAATGGCGTCTTTTCAGTTCATCCACAACACGATCGTAAATAGCTTCAAACTGTGAAGGATTGTAGGAATAGTATTTCATGCTTTCCCGGAACACTTCCCTGGTGGTACCATGTTTTTCAAAAACAGGAAGATAATAATCAAGTGTGTCAGATTCAGGTTCATGCCGATATCCCACCGAATGCCCGGCAACGGTATAAACGCTCTCGTAGTAATGCAGGTCAACCAGCAGTTCGACCAGCTGTCTGGTTCTTAAAATGCCTTTGCCCGGGGGACCCTTGGGATGAGACGAACAGGCAGTTAAAAGCAGTCCCGACAGTATCAGCAAGATCAGCGATACAGGCAGAAAAAAGCTACTGTTTGACCGGGTTGAACCGCATACCAAGAAAAACTTCATGTGAACCGGAATTGTGATGACGAATAGGTGAAAAACTCATGTCATATGAATAACCGAATTGGAACCTGTTTTCGTGTGTATAACCCACTAAAAAAGATACGGCATCCTGGCTTCTCACAGACACGCCCATCCATAACATATTCTGGTAATGCACTTTAAGGTTAAGGTCGGCCTGAACCGGGGTTGGCATTGAACCTCTTATAATTACGAAAGACTCAAGTGAAAAATTATAATCCAGCGAATATATATACCCGCCCGTCAGATAAAAATGAGTCTTGAGTTTGTTCAGCCCTGTGTCCTCTTCAGAGAAATTAAGGGTATTGCCGAAGAGCTGGTGTGCTGAAAACCCAACATGAAAATCGGAGGAATAAAGATACACCCCCAGGGTTGCATCAGGAGAAAAATCGGATGAGGCCGCATTGACAAGCGCCGGATCAGAAGGGTCAAGCAGGCTGATCCTGGTCCCGTCAACCCGGTTTTGTATTACTCCGGCGGAAAGTCCCATAGACAACCTGATCTGATCATTTACAGAAAGATTGTGGGCATAGGAACCATACAACCCGTTACGGCTTGTTGGTCCGGTAACATCATTATAAATATAACCGCCAAATCCCATGTCTTTCTCAGTATGAGGGCCGTATACGCTAAGGCTGTTGGTTTGGGGCGGATCCGTCATGCCCACCCACTGAAACCGGCTGTTGAGCCTTACCTGGTAGTAATCATCCGTACCCGCCACAGCAGGGTTGAAAACATAGGAATTGAACATGAACTGGGTATACACAGGAAGCTGCTGTGCTGTAACTTTCGGGACTCCTGCGGAAAATATTATAAGCAGGATAAGAAACGTCAGCCGGTCAAGCAATCTGGAAGGGAGAGACACCTTTAAGACATAATCCGGATGGCAGGCAGACAAGCCTGATGATCTTCCCTTTTCCCGGTCAGAATCACCCTGCACTTTATGATCAATCGGCAATTTTCCTGGCATTTTAAATTTTTTCTTGTATTCTGATTAACGGATAATGGTTACAGGTCCGGTAAGAGGCCTGGTGCCATGACCATCATTCAGAGTTATAATAAAATAATATGTTCCAACAGGCAGTTCCCGTCCGTTATAGGTGCCATTCCAGCGCTGATTATCGCTGTATCCCCTGGAATAGAACACCCGCTGTCCGCTCCTGTTAAATATTTCCACTGTAATATCGGGGTAACTGGCTGCATTTTCAATATCAAACATGTCATTTATCCCGTCACCATTCGGTGAGAAACCGGATACCGGATGGACTGGTTTTATAACAGCGATGAAAATTGATGCGCTCTCCTGACACCCTTCTTCAGTGGTGGCATACACAACATATTGCCGATCATTCGTTATCAGGGCAGTAGTCGAACGTTGATCCCATTCAGATAACCCGGTTGGGGGTACCCAGCTGTAGCTGACAAACTCCCCGCCATTGGCACTAAGCTCAATAGTCGACCCCTGCATGACAACCGTATCGTTGCCAATGAAAATGCCCTGCAGATCATGCAGACCGACATGAACCTGAGCCTCATCATAACAGTTGTTTTCATCGGCAACCCTTACAGTATATCCGGTTGAGGTGACCGGTGAAACAACAGGCGAGGCTACAGGTGGAGGATCTGTACCGGCGGTAGATCCCCAGGAATATATAACCGAGCTTCCCGTCTGCTCTACCATTGCCTCAAGTGTTATGCTCTCGCCCGGACAAATCAATGAATCTTCTGTTAGAGTAACCGTAATGCTGTTTTCATATCCAACCGTTACGGGAAGTAATAATTCACAATAATGGTCATCGTTTATCAGAACATCATATTCGCCGGCTTCAAGATCATGAAGGTCTTTTTCAACAGTGCCGGTAGACCAAAGGTATGAATAGCTGCCTGTTCCCCCGGAAACGGTAAGTTCCACGGACCCGTCAGCACTGTTCCTGTTGCAGCTGGCAGGCTGTACAGCAGCAGAAGCTTCAAGGGGATCAGGATCAGACAGAACTACCGATCCCTGCCATGGATAACCGGTGTCGGTATCTCTTACCACAATATTGTACTCTCCGGAAGTCAATTCGGTGAATATGGGTGAAGTATAGAATGTGGATCCTCCGTCGATCGAATATTCATAGGATCCGTATCCGGGACCTGCTGAAATGATAATAGTTCCGTCGTCATAGCCAAAACATGAGGGGCTATCACGTTCAACCGAAACAATTATGTTGGTTACCCGTTCAATGACTACCGACGTATCGGCCGTGCAGCCATTCTGATCGGCGACAAGGATAAGATATACACCTTCTTCAAGATTTTCGAATAAACCATTGTCATGCACAGTCTCACCATTGTCAATACTGTAGATATAAGGATCCCGTCCCCCCTCCATGAGGATCTCTATGCTGCCGGAGTTATTCTGCGATCCTATAATAATGTTTTCAACCTGAACATGGGCGAACTGCAGTTCTTCAGGTTCCACAAGCTCAATAATACCGGCGGTAGAGATACAAGCCGCATCATCCCTTACCATGATCTCATAGCTACCGCCATCAAGCCCCGGGAATGAGTTGCCTGCATGAAAATCAATTCCGCCGTTAATGGAATAAACGATATCGCCCGTTCCTCCTGAGGCCGTTAATTCTATGCTTCCGTCACTGCTTCCGTAGCAGCTTATCTGTTCATGATCAATATTGTCAACAACCAGTTCATCCGCCTGCAAAATTTCTATATCATTCTCCTGAACCGGTCCGCAGTTATTCGAATCAATAATGCTTGCCCGGTATATGCCGGCAGGCAACTGTCCAAAGTCAGCCGGTTCATTTGTGACCATTTCATCGATCAGCACATTTTCATTATCAAACAGGGAATAGTGGTATGGTGCAGTACCTCCGGTTACCTCTATCCTGATCAGCCCGGTATTTTCGCCGTAGCAGGTTATATCAGCTGTTGAAATACTTATTATGGAAAGCTCGTCAGGTATAACGGTTTCAAGCATTCCGCTGCTGACCCGGAGACAGGCGGCGGCATCATCCACCACTACCTCATAATTGGTAATACCTTCGGAAAGGGATCCAAAAACTACCCAAACCCCTTCCGCCACACCGGCAAACGATTCAATCTCCGCACCACCCTGCAACAGGGTGATTGTGTAGGGATAGGTACCACCTTCCGCCATAGCCTCTATTGCAGGATCATCAGGGCTGCCGTGACAGGCAACATTCAGGACATTCGCAGAAACCACAAGTTCATCGGGCTGGCTGATGGTAATACTTTCTGAAACAATACATTGGTTAATATCCCTTGCATGGACGATATAATCACCGGCCGGAAGTGATCCGAATAAACCACCGGCCTGCCAGACTTCACCGTCGAGACTGTACTGGAATCCTCCTGCACCGCCAAAAGCCTGGACAGATATGCTGCCGTCAGGATGGCCATTGCAGGTTACATGGCTAATAACAATATCGAGGGTTATTTCGGTTGCCGGTTCGATGCGTATGGCTTCAGGGAAATGGATGATACAGCCGGAAGCATCTTCGGCGGCTACCGGATAGAATCCCGGCGCCAGTTCATCAAAATAGCTTTCAGCCTGAAAACTTGTCCCCCCGTCTGTTGAATACCTGTAAGGGGGAGTACCTCCCTGGACAAATATTTCAATATCGCCATCATCTGCACCAAAGCAGGTTTCATCGTTGCTGGCGATGTTGTGGAATATCAGCTCGTCAGGCCCGGTAAGCAGAACCTCTTGATCCACCATGCATCCACGTGCATCGGTTACCCCGGCAATATAACTTCCTGCCGTCAGTCCCCCGAAATGAGGATCATCCTGCCAGTCACCCGCATTGAGCCTGTAGCGATAATCACCATTACCACCTGATGCAGTTACGGTGATCGATCCTGAAGCATTACCATGGCAATCAACATTGACAATATCCAGAACCATTCCAAGCGGATCGGGCCGGGATATATCTACCGGACTCCCGGCCAGCTCAACAAAACAACCGGGAACATCTGCATCGCGCATCCATACATTGTATGTTCCGGCTGAAAGATCTTCAAACAGTGGTGAGTCAAACCAGTCGGCGCCATTGACCGAATACTGGAAATTCCCGGCCGTTCCCCCCGTGGCATCCGATATGGTGATAACCCCGTCATCAAGTCCAAAGCAAGAGACATCGGTAACGGTCACTTCCGCCGCAAGCAGCGCGGACTGCATTATTTCCACCTGTCCGTGACTAACAGTGCAGTCGTTTTCGTCCGTAACGGCCACATCATAAATACCGGCAGGCAGGCCGGTAAAGTTCCCGCCATTATCAAAAAATTGTATCCCATCCACCGAGTATCTTAGTCCCCCGGTCCCTCCCCCGGCGGTAACGGTGATCTCACCTGTTTCCGCGCCATGGCATTCCACATGCTGCAAAACAACCGATATTATCTCAACTTCATCGGGCTGGGTGATAATTATGCCTGTCTCCGTAGCGGGATCGCATCCCCGGCTGTCTGTTGCCGTCACAGTGTATGTGCCGGCGGACAGGTTTGAGAACAGGGCGGGTGAAGGATTTACCGGCTCAAGCTGGCTGACCAGTCCCCCGCCATCATACAGCGAATAGACATACCCCGCAGTTCCGCCCGAAGCAAGAGCTGCAATTGACCCTCCTGATCCACCGTGGCAGTCATTGCCTGTTACCTGTTCAATACTTAGGATAACAGCATCCGGCTGGTTTATATCTGCTGTGCCAGGGTCGGCCTGACAGGCAGGAAAGTCTGCATCCCTCATAAAGATTGTGTAGCTGCCGGCAGCAAAGCCGGTAAGTACAGGTCCGCTGTGCCATAAGCTGCCATCGGCCGAAAACTCATAATTGCCCGAGCCCCCTGAGGCATCTGTTATTTCAATGCTGCCGTCAGAACCGGCAAAACAGGAGACATCGGTTACCGAGAGTTCACCCTGAAGCTCTCCCGGTTGTAGTATTTCAATATCTTCAATGAAGCGGGAGCAATCTGCAGCCGGTTCATCCTTGATCCACACCTGGTAAATTCCTGCTGCCAGATTTTCGAAAAGAGCACCAGTCTGCCAGGAACCGCCACCATCGATTGAAAAAAGGTAACTGTCGGATCCTCCGGACGGTGATGTAATATTGATCTGTCCGTTGCTGTTGCCATGGCAGCCGGAGACATCGGTTTTTTCCACCGTTGCGTTCAGGATATCCGGCTGGGTGATAACCAGGGATGAGTTGATAATTGTCGGGCATGCCGGACCGGAATTATTGCGTACCCGCGCATCATAAGTTCCGGCAGGAAGATTGGGAAAAACCGGGCTC